>NZ_JAGYFZ010000008.1:0-99054 GCF_019946675.1 Pseudomonas sp. BF-B-15 | reverse complement strand
CTCCCACAGTTAGTTTTGTGGTGAGACAACTGGAGGACACCGTTTTGCGCTCTACCGAAGTCGTGATCATTGGCGCTGGCGCCGCAGGGTTGATGTGTGCGCTGACCGCCGCCGGGCGCGGGCGCAAGGTGATGTTGCTCGACCACGCGAACAAGGCCGGCAAGAAAATCCTGATGTCGGGCGGTGGCCGCTGCAATTTCACCAACATGTACACCGAACCGGGCAATTTTCTCTCGCAGAACGAACACTTCTGCAAATCCGCACTGGCGCGCTACACGCAGTGGGATTTCATCGGCATGGTCGCCAAGCACGGCGTGCCGTACCACGAGAAGAAACTCGGCCAGTTGTTCTGCGATAACAAATCCAGCGACATCCTCGAAATGCTGCTCAACGAGTGCGATCAGGTTGGCGCCAGCCTGCACCTGGACACATCGATCCAGACCATCGAGAAGCTGGAAAGCGGCTATCTGCTGGACACCACACTGGGCCAGATCACCTGTGAATCCTTGGTGATCGCCACGGGCGGCCTGTCGATCCCGACCCTCGGCGCCACCGGTTTCGGTTACCAGGTCGCGAAGCAGTTTGGCCACGAATTGTTGCCGACCCGCGCCGGCCTGGTGCCTTTCACCATCACTGATCAGCTCAAAGAGCTTTGCACCGAACTGTCCGGTACGTCGGTGGATTGCCTGGTGAGCTGCAACGATCAGAGCTTTCGCGAGAACATCCTGTTTACCCATCGCGGCCTCAGCGGTCCGGCGATTTTGCAGATTTCCTCGTTCTGGGAATCCGGCGACCCGGTAGAGATCAACCTGATGCCGGATCACGATGTGCCGAGCTGGCTGCAACAGCAGCAGGCCGAACGTCCGAACAGCGAGTTGAAAACCCTGCTCGGTGAAATCTTCACCAAGAAGATGGCCAACCTGCTGGCGGACAACTGGTTCGTCTCCAAACCGATGAAGCAATACACCCACGCGGAAATTGCCGACATCGCCGAGAAGCTGGCGAGCTGGAAAGTGGTGCCGGCCGGGACCGAAGGCTACCGCACGGCCGAAGTGACCTTGGGCGGTGTCGACACCAACGAAGTCTCGTCCAAGACCATGGAATCGCTGAAAAGCCCTGGGCTGTATTTCATCGGCGAAGTGCTCGACGTGACCGGGCATCTGGGCGGTTTCAACTTCCAGTGGGCGTGGGCCTCCGGGTACGCCGCTGCGCAATTCGTCTGACACAACCAATAACCTGTGGGAGCGAGCCTGCTCGCGATAGCGGTCTGACAGTCGACATCAATGTTGAATGTGCCGGCCTCATCGCGAGCAGGCTCGCTCCCACATTGATTATGGGTGGTTCGATAAAGGAACAGATTTTGCTGTCAGATGTGATCGGCGCCATTGCGTCGGCGTCATTACTGGCTCAATTTAGCGTCATTGCCTCGGAAGGCCCTCGCACTTCATGCCATCGACCCCTTTTCGTCAGTCCCTGCGTCGCCTCTGGGCGCTGGATAAATTCAGTTACAGCGTGCGGGTGTTCATCGCCCTGACCGGCAGCATGGCGCTGTGTTGGTATCAGGATGAAATGGGGCTGCTGATCCCGTTGTTCCTGGGGATCATCGCCAGCGCCCTGGCCGAAACCGACGACAGCTGGCAGGGCCGCCTCAATTCGCTGGCCGTAACGCTGGTCTGCTTCATCGTCGCGGCCCTGTCCGTCGAACTGCTGTTCCCCTACCCCGTCCTGTTCATCATCGCTTTCGCATTGGCCGCTTTCTGCCTGACCATGCTCGGTGCGCTCGGCGAACGTTATGGCGCGATTGCCTCGGCGACGTTGATTCTGTCGGTCTACACCATGATCGGCGTGGACCAGCGCGGCGGCGCAGTGACCGATTTCTGGCACGAACCGGTGCTGCTGGTGGCCGGCGCGGCCTGGTACGGTTTGCTTTCGGTGTTGTGGCAGGCGATGTTTTCCAACCAGCCGGTGCAACAGAGCCTGGCGCGGTTGTTCCGCGAACTGGGCTTTTACCTGAAGCTGAAATCGTCGCTGTTCGAGCCGATCCGGCAGATGGACGT
Organism: Pseudomonas sp. BF-B-15; assembly: GCF_019946675.1. Classification (NCBI taxonomy): domain Bacteria; kingdom Pseudomonadati; phylum Pseudomonadota; class Gammaproteobacteria; order Pseudomonadales; family Pseudomonadaceae; genus Pseudomonas; species Pseudomonas sp. BF-B-15. The sequence goes on along the minus strand of NZ_JAGYFZ010000008.1, from coordinate 96,997 downwards.
GGAAGCGCGCCGACTGGAACTGGCCCAGCAGAACGGTCGGGTCGTGGCGGCCCTGAACGCTGCCAAGGAAATCATTCTGCACCGGGTCGGCAACGGTCGACCGGGCTCGAAAGTCAGCCGTTACCTGAAGCTCTACTTCCTCGCTCAGGACATCCACGAGCGCGCCAGCTCCTCGCACTATCCGTACAACGCGCTGGCCGACGCCTTTTTCCACAGCGACGTGCTGTTCCGCTGTCAGCGCCTGCTGCGCCAACAGGGCAAGGCTTGCCGAGCGCTGGCGGAATCGATCCAGATGCGCCAGCCATTCATCTATGACGCCAGCTTTGCCGAAGCCCTCAGCGACTTGCATGCGTCCCTCGAACACCTGCGTGTCCAGAGCAACCCGGCCTGGCGCGGACTGCTGCGCTCCTTGCGCGCCCTGGCCGCCAACCTCGGCACCCTCGACCGTTTGCTCAGCGATGCGAGCAACCCCGACGCCCTCGCCGACGCCACCGACAGCAGCCTGCTCGACCGTTCGCCACGCAGCCTCAAGGATGTGTGGATTCGCTTGCGCACGCAGCTGACGCCGACCTCGCTGCTGTTCCGCCATGCCCTGCGTTTGCCCCTGGCGTTGAGCATCGGCTACGGCATGGTGCATTTGATTCACCCGTCGCAGGGTTACTGGATCATCCTCACCACGCTGTTCGTCTGCCAACCGAACTACGGTGCGACCCGCCGCAAGCTCGGTCAGCGGATCATCGGCACCGCCATCGGCCTGACCGTGGCGTGGGCGCTGTTCGATCTGTTCCCGAATCCGCTGATCCAGTCGTGCTTCGCCATTGCCGCCGGTGTGGTGTTCTTTATCAACCGCACCACCCGCTACACCCTGGCCACGGCCGCGATCACGCTGATGGTGCTGTTCTGCTTCAACCAGGTCGGCGACGGTTACGGCCTGTTCCTGCCGCGACTGTTCGATACCTTGCTCGGCAGCCTGATTGCCGGCCTGGCGGTGTTCCTGTTCCTGCCGGACTGGCAGGGCCGACGCTTGAACAAAGTGCTGGCCAACACCCTCACCTGCAACAGCATTTACCTGCGCCAGATCATGCAGCAATACGCTGCCGGCAAGAGCGACGACCTGGCTTATCGCCTGGCCCGGCGCAACGCGCACAACGCCGACGCGGCGCTCTCGACGACGCTCGCCAACATGCTGATGGAGCCGGGGCATTTCCGTAAGGAAGCGGATGTCGGGTTCCGTTTCCTGGTGTTGTCGCACACCTTGCTCAGCTATTTGTCAGGACTGGGTGCGCACCGTGAAACCCAACTGCCGACGGACGTGCGCGAGCAATTGATCGAAGGGGCCGGCGTGAAACTGGCGGCGAGCATCGATGAAATCGCTCAAGGGTTGGCGAGCAAACTGCCGATTGCGATTCAGAGTGATGAGGAAGAGGCGCTGGCCAATGAGCTGGAGCAGATGCCGGACGAGATCGATGAAGGGCAGCGATTGGTGCAGACGCAGTTGGCGTTGATCTGCCGGCAGTTGGGGCCGTTACGGACGTTGGCGGCGCATTTGATCAAGGACACCGGCGAGGATTGAGATTTGTGGTGAGTGGGCCGGCCTCTTCGCGGGCAAGCCTCGCTCCTACAAGTATCGCCGCGATACCTGTAGGAGCTAGGCTTGCCCGCGAAGAGGCCATCAGCAACACCGCAAAAACTACATCCCGTGCTGCTTCATCAACTGCTCATAACTGCCATCCGCTTTCATCTCCGCAATCTCACGGTCGAAACTGGCCACGATCTCTTCATGGTGCGGATTTTTCAGACTGACCAGAATGTGCAGGCTGTTCTCGCTCAACGGCTTGGGCAGGAACTCCACGGCATTGCGCACCTTGGCGGACTCCCGGGCCAGGTAATAACGAGCGACGTATTCGTCTTCCAGCGTCAGCTTGACCCGATCGGCAGCGACCATGCGCACGGCCATGGCGAAGCTGTGCACCGGGACCTTCTGCAGCGAGGCGTCCTCATCGAACGCCGGTGAATAGGCGTAGCCGCGTACCACTGCAATCGGATAAGTGTGCAGCTGCTGCAGGTTGTTGTATTCGATCGGTGCGTCCTTGCGCTTGAGAAAGCGCACGCGGTTGAGCAGGTACTCGCCGGAAAACCGGCCGAGCCTGGTGCGCTCTTCGGTATACCAGGCGTTCACCAGCACATCGTAACGGCCTTCGCCCACACCCATCAGGGCACGTGCCCAGGGCACCTGTTCAAAGTCACTTGCATAGCCGGCTCGCGCCAGCGCGGTGCTGACAATGTCTGTCGCCAGGCCGCCATTGAGCAGCGTCGCATCAGTAAAGGGTGGCCAGGCATCGGCTACCAGTCGCAGCTTTTCCGCTGCCGCGCTCTGAGTCAGCAACAGCAATCCGATCAAGGCCAAAGCTCGATGCAATCGCGGCATGCTCGAAAATCCTTAGCGGGCGGCTGCCCGACGTGTTTTCAGCCAAAACTCCAAGGCCCCGTAACGGCGAAACCCAGGTACCAACATTAGCTCATCGAAGCCACTGCACAGCGCTTCAGCCCAGATTACACAAAGAAGACAACGCCGCGCGAATTGAATGATGGCATTTTGGCCTTTGTCACAGATTTCTCTGCCATAAAGACATCTTTCGCCCAGGCGATTAGTATCGGAGCGACTAGGTCAACGGAATGTGAAGATGACAATCGATTGGATCTGCAAGCACCACAGTGATCTGGGCAAAGAGCAGCTGTACGCCATTCTGCAGCTGCGCTCAGAGGTTTTCGTTGTGGAGCAGAAATGCGTCTATCAGGACGTGGACGGCCAGGATCTGGAGGGTGACACCTGCCACTTGATGGCCTGGGACGGCGATCGGCTGGTGGCGTACCTGCGCTTGCTCGACCCGGAATTACAGGGCGGCGATGTGGTGATCGGCCGGGTGCTTACCGCCCCGCAAGCGCGCGGCAAAGGGTTGGGTCATGAGCTGATCGCCCTGGCGTTGAAGCAGGCTGGGAAGCGTTGGCCTGATGTGCCGGTTTATCTGTCGGCGCAGGCGCATTTGCAGGGGTATTACGGGCGGTACGGGTTTGTCGTGGCGGGTGAGGAATACGTGGAAGATGGTATTCCGCATATCGGGATGCGTCGTTCTTGAGGGCCTCTTCGCGGGCAAGCCTCGCTCCTACACAGACTTCACTGTTTCTGTAGGAGCGAGGCTTGCCCGCGAAGGCGCCAGATCAAACACCGCAGGAGCTAGGGATATTCCAACACCGCTTTAATCTGCCGCAGATTCCGCTCGATCCATCCCCGATCAATCGCTCCCCACTCGCGAATCCGATAGCGCCCCGCATGATTGCGCGCGCCCTCTTCCTGCTCGAACTCGCAAACGATATCCAGATCCGCCAACGCAGCAATGGTGTCCTGCGCCGTGCGCCGGGGCATGCCGGTCACGTCGGTCAATGCCGGGACGCTGCTGGCCAGCCCACTGTCGATCAGGTACGCCACGTATAAACGGCGATAGAAGCTGCTCTTGGTCTTGCTCACGTCCATCCACACACTCCTTGGCTACTGCATTTCCCGCCACGTCAGGTACACCCGCAAATCGAATTCGACCTGGTGATACCCCGGCAACATGTGTTCGCACAGCTTGTAGAACGCCTTGTTGTGATCCGATTCCTTGAAGTGCGCCAGCTCATGCACCACGATCATTTTCAGGAACTCGCAAGGCGCTTCCTTGAATAGCGAGGCCACGCGAATTTCTTTCTTGGCCTTGAGTTTGCCGCCCTGCACCCGCGAGATCGTGGTGTGCAGGCCGAGGGCGCGGTGGGTCAGGTCCAGACGGTTATCGAACAACACTTTGTCGATGGCCGGGGCATTACGCAGGTATTCCTGCTTGAGGTCCAGGGCATAGGCATACAGCGCCTTGTCACTCTGCACGTCGTGCTTTTGCGGGTAGCGTTTGTCCAGGTAATCGCCCAGCCGACCTTCGGTGATCAGCCAGCGCACCTGGTCCTGCAACTCTACGGGATAGGCCTGAAGGTATTTCAACGCGGTCATCGGGATAGGCAACATCAATTACTGAAAGGCCGCCAGTGTAGCGAATTCAGTCGACCAACGTGCTCCAGTCGAACGGCCGCACAAAGTCGCCGACGTCTTCGGCCATCATCGGCCGCGCCACCAGGAAACCTTGCACGTACTCGCAACCATTGGCTTGCAGCCATTCATATTGCGCGACGGTTTCCACGCCTTCGGCGATCACCAGCATCCCGTACTGCTTGCACAGGTCGATCACATTGCGCACCAACGCCGCATCCCGCGAGGAGTCCGGCAACCGGGCAATCACATGCCGGTCAAGCTTGAGCGTGTCCAGTTCCAGATCCCGCAGATGCGACAACGAGCACGGCCCGGAGCCGAAATCATCCAGCGCCACCCGCACCCCCAGATTGCGCAGCAGGCGCAGTTGTTTGCGGGTTTCATCGGGGTTGTGCATCAAGGCCTCTTCCGTGACCTCGACCTCCAGATGCCGCGCCTGCAAGCCATGGCGCTCCAGCACCTGACGCAACTCGGTGACCAGGTTGGGCATGCCGAACTGTGTACTGCTCAAGCTGACGCCCAACACCAAATCTTCGGCAAACAAGGTTTCCCAGGCTTTGCGTTGCCCGGCGCCGCGATGATAAATCCAGCTACCCAGGCGACTGATCAACCGCGCCTCTTCCAGCAACGGCAAAAACAGCCCCGGCGGCACGTCGCCGACGCTCGGATGCTGCCAGCGCAGCAGGGCTTCGAACCCACGAATCTGCCCTCCGGCAATGGCCACCTGCGGTTGATACACCAGATTGAAATCGCGGTTTTCGATGGCGGTGCGCACACTTTCTTCGAGCATCAGCCGTGAGCGCGCCCGACCGTTCATGTCATGGTCGTAGAAGCGATATTGCTGACGCCCGGCACGCTTGGCTTCGTACATGGCGATGTCGGACGCTCGCAGCAAACCATCGAGATTGGCCCCGCAATCCGGATACGTGGCGATGCCGATGCTTGCCCCGAGGGCGATATCCAGCCCATCGATCTGCTGACAGATCGACACCCGCTCAATCAGCTTCTCGGCAATCTTGGCCGCTTGCTCGGGGAACTCCAGATCGAGCAGCGCCGTGAATTCATCGCCGCCCATGCGCGCCAGAATGTCGAAGGGTCGCAAGCAAGCCTTCAATTGTTCGGACACCCAGCGCAACACGCGGTCGCCGGCATCGTGACCAAGGGAATCGTTGACCCGTTTGAAACCGTCGAGGTCGAGGTACAGCAACACCCAGGCGCTGTCGTTACGCTCACCGCGCAGCAGCAGGTTTTCCACGGTCTGATAGAAACCACGGCGATTGAGCAGGCCGGTCAACGGGTCGGTCACCGCCTGGAATTCCAGCTGCTGATGCAGATGACGCACCACCGACATGTCCAGCACCGTCACCACCATCGCGTGTTGCTCGGTTGGCAATGGCGCGCATGAAAGTGCGACAGGCACCTGCTGGCCCGGCGCCGTACGCAATAGCGCATCGTGCAGGCGCAGGGTTTCGCCGCGTTTGTAACCGGCCAGCAGTTCTGAATCGGCCCAGACCGGAATATGCGGCTTTTGCAGGTAATCCAGAAACTCTTTGCCTTGCAGGTCTTGCACCGTGGCGTTGAGCAGTCGCGACATCGCCGGGTTGGCAAAGCGGATCAAACCGTCCTCGCCGACCACCAGGATGCCTTCGGCGGCATTGTCCAGCACCGAGGCGTTGAAGGCGCGCGCGACCTCCAGATCGTGGCTCAGGCGCTGCAACGCCCGGCGATTGCGCTGATGCTCCAGCAGCGCCTGGACTTTGGGCTTGAGAATCTGCGGGTCGAACGGTTTGAACAGGTAATCCACCGCTCCACTGGCGTAGCCCTTGATCACGGCATCCTGGGACTGTTCGTTGGCGGTGAGGAAAATGATCGGCGTGAGACGGGTGCGCTGACTGCCGCGCATCAGGCGCGCCACTTCAAAACCGTCCATGCCCGGCATCTGCACATCCAGCAGCACCAGGTCGATATCGTGTTCGAGCAGAAGGCCGAGGGCTTCGAAACCGGACGCAGCAGTAATGACCTGCCAGTCCTGGCGCTGCAGCAACGCGCGCATGCTGATCAGGTTTTCAGGGTAATCATCGACGATTAAAAGGGTTGAGCTGCCTTCGGCTGGCGTGGGTTGCGCGCATTCCATGCTGCTTCTCTATGTCGGGGCGTCAGGCCGGTTTCTCGTGAAAACCGGACAAATGTTACGTCTTCACTCTAGACCGGGATTCGCGAAAGCAGAAGATATCAGTACGCCATCATTTAACTAAAGGGTTCATTGCCCGACTAACGGTCGCCTCTACAGCCCGCTAAAACCGGGAAAGATGGCCTTTTAACAGGATTTTGACGTCATCCATTTGTCAGACAGACGTTAACAAAATAGCCTTCTACGCTTATAAAGACCGCCCCCAAAGGCGCGTGCTAGAGCTTCTGGTACGTCCGTGCCGCAAAAATTCGTGGAAGCTTTGCCTATGATCGATCTCGCATCCTGGAACCTCAGCGTTCCCGTCGGTAACCCGCCGTACACCGTTGAAACGGCCAAACTGGTGAATGGGTTCAAGGATCAATACTTCCACTCCGACACCGGCACACTGTTTTTCTGGTCGCCGGTGACTGGCACCCGCACCGAAAATGCCAAATACCCCCGCACCGAACTACGGGAAACCTACAGCAACGGCACCCTGAAAAACTGGTACTACCCGGACGCCGACAACTCCCTGCGCGCCACCCTGGCGGTGAACCAGGTGCCGAGCTCCGGCAAAATCGTCATCGGCCAGATCCACGCCTACGAAAGCCAGAAACCCATGGTGAAGGTCGAGTATCAGTACAAGACCACCACCAAGACCGGCAACATCGTCGCCAAAGTGCGCATGCACCCCGATGACGACGTAGGCCGGGTAATCACCATCGCCACTGGCGTGAAGCTGGATCAGGAGTTCTCCTACCTCATCCACCTCAGCCCTGGTGGTGCGTTGGGCATCAGTGCCGCGGGTTATCAGTGGGACACCAACATCAGCGCCACGTGGCGGGTCAAACCCCTGTACTTCAAGGCCGGGGTGTATGTGCAGGACAACACCGGGTACACCAGTGAAGGCGGTAAAGTGACATTTAGCAAACTGGATATTGATCACGATAAGTGATGTGAATCACGGCAGAACCTGTGGGAGCGAGCCTGCTCGCGATGGCGGAGTGTCATTCAACGTTGAAGTCGCCTGACACCCCGCCATCGCGAGCAGGCTCACTCCTACAATGACCGCATTCAACCAAGAGTCATCGCCCATAAAAAAACCCGCCTCTCGGCGGGTTTTTTGTGCAACTCAAACGCTGAAGGCTTAGTTAACCTTGGCGTTCAACTCACCTTTCAGATAACGCTGATACATCCCTTCCAGCGAAATCGCTTTGATCTTCGAAGCGTTGCCGGCAGTGCCGAAGGCTTCGTAGCGAGCGATACACACATCACGCATCGCAGTCACGGTCGCGCCGAAGAACTTACGCGGGTCGAATTCGCTCGGGTTGGTGGCCATCAGGCGACGCATCGCACCGGTGGACGCCAGGCGCAGGTCGGTGTCGATGTTGACCTTGCGCACGCCGTGCTTGATGCCTTCGACGATTTCTTCAACCGGTACGCCGTAGGTTTCTTTGATGTCGCCGCCGTACTGGTTGATGATCGCCAGCCACTCTTGCGGAACCGAAGACGAACCGTGCATTACCAGGTGGGTGTTCGGGATGCGCTTGTGGATTTCTTTGATGCGGTCGATGGCCAGTACGTCGCCGGTAGGCGGCTTGGTGAACTTGTACGCGCCGTGGCTGGTGCCGATGGCGATGGCCAGGGCGTCAACTTGAGTGCGTTTGACGAAGTCGGCAGCTTCTTCCGGGTCGGTCAGCATCTGGCTGTGATCCAGAACGCCTTCAGCGCCGATGCCGTCTTCTTCACCGGCCATGCCGGTTTCCAGCGAACCCAGGCAGCCCAACTCGCCTTCTACCGAAACGCCGCAGGCGTGAGCCATGGCGACGGTTTGTTGGGTAACACGGACGTTGTAGTCGTAGTCGGTCGGCGTCTTGCCGTCTTCGCCCAGGGAGCCGTCCATCATCACCGAGCTGAAGCCCAGTTGAATGGAGCGCTGGCAGACGTCAGGGCTGGTGCCGTGGTCCTGGTGCATGCACACCGGGATGTGCGGGAATTCTTCGATTGCCGCCAGGATCAGGTGACGCAGGAACGGTGCGCCGGCGTATTTGCGAGCACCGGCCGACGCCTGGACGATCACCGGGGAGTCAGTCTTGTCAGCGGCTTCCATGATGGCGCGCATCTGCTCAAGGTTGTTGACGTTGAAGGCTGGAACGCCGTAGCCGAACTCGGCTGCGTGGTCCAGCATCTGGCGCATGCTGATAAGTGCCATTGTGTGTGTCTCTCCCGGTTTGGGTCGTTAATCGTGCCAGCCTGCCGGAGCGGCGGCGGCTATTCAAGTTATTGCAGATCGGGGGTTAATCCAGTCCGCTCATTCGGTATTACGCAGAAACCCTGTAGGAGCGAAGCTTGCTCGCGAAAGCGGTTTAACTGACACCACATGCGTTGAATGTGGCGCCCTCTTCGCGAGCAAGCTTCGCTCCTACAGGCTTGGCACAAGCCTTCAATTACTCGGCTTTACAACCGCGGCCGATCAAATCGTTGGTGGCGACCCAGTAAACCAGGCCTTCCTCACCTTTTATGTGAAACGCCAGCATGTCGTTGCTGTACAGCGAACCTTCGGCGCCCGGCTCGAGCTTCAGGCGATAGACCTGATCGGCCCCACCGAGGCGCACGTCGACGGCCTTATGGCTGTCATCAGTGTAGCGCCAGACCACTTTGGCCTGGCTGTCGCAGGTCCAGGTGGCCCAGCTGTCCGTCGATTGGGCCGGCTTGAACAGGTCAAAATTCGAGCAACCTGCCAGCAGCACCAGCGCCGTAATGGCGATAAAACCTTTCATCCGTGTTCCTCGACTGACGGCGCACGCTGCCAGCCCTGAGTAAGGAGTCAGACCCGTCAAGGACAACCATGTTCCTTGGCGGGGGTCTGTGTTTCGTATTTGTCCAGGCCATCAGGCCCGGAACGCTTGTTGAGCACCGGGTTGGTTTCCGCTTGCCAGTCAGCCTGGTAGCAGCTTTTTTGTACCGATTGCGGCGCAGGTTCCGGTGCGGCCTTCGGGTTACTCCCGCAAGCCGCCAGTGAACCGGCGACGATCAACAGCGCTAGCGTCTTGACCATCTGAACACTCCTTTGCCTGGTCAAATCAGCGACCTCAGGCCTTGGCCCGACTTTCCAGGACTTCTACGGCCGGCAACACTTTGCCTTCGACGAATTCGAGGAATGCGCCGCCGCCGGTAGAAATGTAGGAGATCTGATCCGCTACGCCATATTTATCAATGGCCGCCAGGGTGTCGCCGCCGCCCGCGATGGAGAACGCCGAGCTTTCGGCGATGGCCTGGGCCAAGACTTTGGTGCCGTTACCGAACTGGTCGAATTCGAACACGCCGACCGGGCCGTTCCACAGGATGGTCTTGGACGACTTCAGCAGCTCGGCGAAATTCGCCGCGGTCTGTGGGCCGATGTCCAGGATCATGTCGTCTGCCGCCACATCGGCGATCAGCTTGACGGTGGCGGTGGCGCTTTCAGCGAATTCCTTGGCGACCACCACGTCGACCGGCAGCGGCACGCTGACTTTGGCGGCGATGGCGCGAGCGGTGTCCAGCAGGTCCGGCTCGTACAGCGACTTGCCGACCGGGTGACCGGCTGCGGCCAGGAAGGTGTTGGCAATGCCGCCGCCGACGATCAGCTGGTTGCAGATCTGGCTCAGGCTGTTCAGTACGTCGAGCTTGGTCGACACCTTGGAACCGGCAACGATGGCTGCCATTGGTTGAGCCGGAGCGCCGAGGGCTTTGCCCAGTGCGTCCAGTTCAGCGGCCAGCAACGGGCCCGCGGCCGCGACTTTGGCGAACTTGGCCACCCCGTGGGTCGAACCCTCGGCGCGGTGAGCGGTGCCGAAGGCGTCCATCACGAACACGTCGCACAGGGCGGCGTATTGCTGGGCCAGTTCGTCAGCGTTCTTTTTCTCGCCCTTGTTGAAGCGCACGTTTTCGAACAGCACGATGTCGCCGGCCTTGACGTCAACGCCGCCCAGGTAATCGGCAACCAGCGGCACTTCGCGGCCCAGGGCCTTGCTCAGGTAGTCAGCGACAGGCTTGAGGCTGTTCTCGGCCGAGAACTCGCCTTCAGTCGGGCGGCCTAGGTGCGAGCAGACCATCACGGCCGCGCCTTTTTCCAGGGCCAGCTTGATGGTCGGCAGCGAGGCCAGGATTCGCGCATCGCTGGTGACAACACCGTCCTTGACTGGGACGTTGAGGTCTTCGCGGATCAATACGCGCTTACCTTGCAGATCGAGGTCGGACATCTTCAACACGGTCATGGGTCGCACTTCCTACGGTTTTTTTGAAGTTGCTGTTTGCAGATAGTGTTCTGCAACGTCCAGCATTCGGTTGGCAAAACCCCATTCGTTGTCGAACCAGGCCAGGATGTTCACCAGCCGCGGGCCGGAAACTCGGGTCTGACTGGCATCGACGATCGCCGAATGTGGGTCATGGTTGAAATCACAGCTTGCGTGGGGCAGCTCGGTGTAGGCCAGCAGGCCTTTGAGCGGGCCGCTGGTGGCAGCCTCGCGCAGAATCCGGTTGACCTCGGTGGCGTCGGTATCGCTCACGGTCTGCATCGTAATATCGAGGCAAGACACGTTCACCGTCGGCACCCGCACGGCTTTGGCCTGAATTCGCCCGGCAAGTTCCGGCAACAGGCGTTCGATGCCGCGCGCCAGACCAGTGGACACCGGAATCACCGACTGAAACGCCGAACGCGTACGGCGCAGGTCTTCGTGGTGATAGGCGTCGATCACCGGCTGATCGTTCATCGCCGAGTGGATGGTGGTGATCGACACGTATTCCAGGCCGATGGCCTGATCCAGCAGGCGCAACAGCGGCACGCCGCAGTTGGTGGTGCAGGATGCGTTGGACACCAGCAGCTCGTCGCCGGTCAGGCAATCCTGGTTCACGCCGTAGACGATGGTGGCGTCGACATCCGCCTCGCTGGCCATCGGCTGGGAAAACAGCACGCGTGGTGCGCCGGCGTCGAGGAAACGCTGACCGTCTTCACGGGTGTGGTAAGCGCCGGAGCACTCCAGCACCAGATCGACGCCCAGGGACGCCCAATCGATGCCTTCGGGGGTGGCACTGCGCAGGACCTTCACGCAGTCGCCATTAATATGCAGACAATCGCCGTCGACCTTCACCTCGCCGGGAAAACGCCCGTGCGTGGAGTCGAAGCGTGTCAGGTATTCGATGCTGGCCATGTCCGCCAGATCGTTGATCGCGACAATTTCAAACCCGGCCGCCGAGCCTCGCTCAAACAACGCACGCAAGACGCAACGACCAATCCGGCCGTAGCCGTTGAGTGCAACTTTGTAGGGACGCGGTTGAGGCATGGGGTTCTCGATGACGCTTGGGAATGTGGTCGCCAGGCCTGCCGTCTTCGCGGGCAAGCCTCGCTCCTACAGGTTTGCGATTGTTGAGGATCGGGATGACCCCAATTCCGCCAACAACGCTATCCCTTGTAGGAGCGAGGCTTGCCCGCGAAGGCGTCAGCCCCGATAACGCAACTTCTGGATCAGTCTTCCAGCAGCTCTTCAGCCTGACCCAGGATGTTTTCCAGGGTGAAGCCGAACTCTTCGAACAAGGCTGGCGCAGGCGCCGACTCGCCGTAGGTGGTCATGCCGATGACGCGACCTTCCAGGCCCACGTACTTGTACCAGTAGTCCGCGTGAGAGGCTTCGATGGCGATGCGGGCGCTGACCTGCAACGGCAGGACCGATTGCTTGTAGTCGGCGTCCTGGGCATCGAACACGCTGGTGCACGGCATCGAAACGACGCGTACTTTACGACCCTGCTCGGTCAGCTTGTCATAAGCCTGAACCGCCAGGCCGACTTCGGAACCGGTGGCGATCAGGATCAGATCAGGCTCGCCTGCACAGTCCTTCAACACGTAACCGCCACGGGAGATCTCTTCGATCTGAATCGCGTTGCGGGTTTGGTGCTGCAGGTTCTGACGCGAGAAGATCAAGGCCGAAGGACCGTCCTTGCGCTCCAGTGCGCACTTCCAGCTCACCGCCGATTCCACGGCGTCGGCTGGACGCCAGGTGTCGAGGTTTGGCGTGCAGCGCAGGCTGGCCAGTTGCTCGATAGGCTGGTGAGTCGGGCCGTCTTCGCCCAGACCGATGGAGTCGTGGGTGTATACGTGGATTACGCGCTGCTTCATCAAGGCCGACATGCGCACAGCGTTGCGGGCGTATTCCATGAACATCAGGAAGGTCGCGCCGTAAGGCACCAGGCCGCCGTGCAAGGCAACGCCGTTCATGATGGCGGTCATGCCGAACTCGCGTACGCCGTAGTACATGTAGTTGCCGCTGGCGTCTTCAGCCGTGACGCCTTTGCAGCCTTTCCACAGGGTCAGGTTGGAACCGGCCAGGTCAGCGGAGCCGCCGAGGAACTCAGGCAACAGCGGGCCGAACGCGTTGAGAGCGTTCTGGCTGGCTTTACGGCTGGCGATGGTTTCGCCTTTGGCAGCGACTTCAGCGATATAAGCATCGGCTTTCTCGGTGAAGTCGGCCGGCAGATCACCGCTCAGACGACGAATCAGTTCGTTCGCTTCGGTCGGGAAAGCGGCGGAGTAGGCAGCGAAACGCTGGTCCCACTCGGCTTCGGCAGCGCGGCCGGCTTCCTTGGCGTCCCACTCGGCGTAGATGTCGGCCGGGATTTCGAACGGACCGTGGTTCCACTTCAAAGCAGTACGGGTCAGTGCGATTTCCGCGTCACCCAATGGGGCGCCGTGGCAGTCTTCTTTACCTTGCTTGTTCGGCGAACCGAAACCGATGGTGGTCTTGCAGCAGATCAGGGTCGGCTGCGCGCTTTTGCGAGCGGTCTCGATGGCGATTTTGATCTCTTCAGGATCATGACCGTCGACGTTGCGGATCACCTGCCAGTTGTAGGCTTCGAAACGCTTCGGCGTGTCATCGGTGAACCAGCCTTCGACTTCGCCGTCGATGGAGATGCCGTTGTCATCGTAGAAGGCGATCAGCTTGCCCAGGCCCAAAGTACCGGCGAGCGAGCCGACTTCGTGGGAAATGCCTTCCATCATGCAGCCATCACCCAGGAACACATAGGTGTGGTGGTCAACGATGTTGTGGCCCGGACGGTTGAACTGCGCCGCCAGGACTTTTTCAGCCAGGGCAAAACCCACGGCGTTGGCCAGACCCTGGCCCAGTGGACCGGTGGTGGTTTCAACGCCCGGGGTGTAGCCGAGCTCCGGGTGACCCGGGGTGCGGCTGTGCAGTTGACGGAATTGCTTCAGGTCATCGATCGACAGGTCGTAGCCGGTCAGGTGCAGCAGCGAGTAGATCAGCATCGAGCCGTGGCCGTTGGACAGCACGAAGCGGTCACGGTCGGCGAACGATGGATTGCTCGGGTTGTGCTTCAGGTAGTCACGCCAAAGTACTTCGGCGATATCCGCCATACCCATCGGGGCACCGGGATGGCCGCTGTTGGCTTTTTGCACGGCATCCATGCTGAGGGCACGAATGGCGTTGGCACGCTCACGACGGCTGGGCATCGCTGATCTCCTAGGGTTTGAATAAAACGAAACGGAAAAAAGGCGAGCATTTTCCCTCACAGGCATGCCTCGCGGCAATGACAGATAGTCATCTGAAGGCGTTTTTCCAATGGATAAAGACGGTTTCGGCTGGTGAAACCTTTCTGCTATTCGTTTGTAGAGTGAAACAAGTCATCAGAAGTGCCACCCATCGAGCAATATCAAAACTTTTTGATATTGCTCTTGCGGTACTTTCTGACCGTCACTAGACTGCTGGCCCTATGAATTTACGCGTGCCTTCCATTCAACATGACGAGAGCGATGAGCTGGCGGCCCTGTGCAAGGCCGGTGGCGATCCTCTGCGGCTGAATGTATTGCGCGCGCTGGCCAACGACTCGTTTGGCGTACTCGAACTGGCGCAGATCTTCGGTATCGGCCAGTCGGGCATGAGTCATCACCTCAAGGTACTGGCCCAGGCTGACCTGGTGGCGACGCGCCGTGAAGGCAACGCGATTTTCTACCGTCGCGCCCTGCCCCACACCGACCTGCTCGGCGGCAAGTTGCACGCCGCGCTGCTCGAAGAAGTGGACAACCTGACCCTGCCTGCCGATGTGCAGTCGCGGATCGGCCAGGTCCACGGGCAACGCGCAGCGGCCAGCCAAGACTTTTTCTCACGGGTCGCGGAGAAGTTTCGCGCCCAGCAAGACCTGATTGCCGGCCTGCCGCAGTACCGCGAAAGCGTGGTGGCCTTGCTCGATAAACTGAGCTTCAGCGAAGGCGCCACGGCCATCGAAGTCGGCCCTGGCGACGGTGCTTTTCTGCCGGAACTGGCGCGCCGTTTCACTCACGTCACCGCGCTGGACAACAGCCAGGCGATGCTCGAATTGGCGCGGCAGGTCTGCGAACGTGAAACGCTGGCTAACGTCAGCCTGCAACTGGCCGATGCATTGAATGGCGTAAGCCTCAAGGCCGATTGCGTTGTACTGAACATGGTGCTGCACCACTTTGCCGCGCCGGCCGATGCGCTCAAGCACATGGCCAAATTGCTGCAACCGGGCGGTAGCCTGCTTGTGACAGAGTTATGTAGCCACAACCAGAGTTGGGCCAGGGAGGCCTGCGGTGATCTCTGGTTGGGGTTTGAACAGGACGATCTGGCCCGTTGGGCCACCGCTGCGGGACTCGTTCCCGGGGAAAGCCTCTATGTAGGCTTACGTAATGGTTTCCAGATTCAGGTCCGCCACTTTCAGCGGCCAACTGGCGACACTCACCATCGGTAAATTCAGGAAAAAATCGAGATGAGCGAATACTCCCTCTTCACCTCCGAGTCCGTGTCCGAAGGGCATCCGGACAAAATCGCCGACCAGATTTCCGATGCGGTGCTGGACGCCATCATTGCTGAAGACAAGTTCGCCCGTGTGGCGTGCGAAACGCTGGTAAAAACCGGCGTGGCAATCATCGCAGGTGAAGTCACCACGTCGGCCTGGGTCGACCTGGAAGAAATCGTGCGTAACGTCATTCTGGACATCGGCTACAACAGCTCCGATGTCGGCTTCGACGGCGCCACTTGCGGTGTGATGAACATCATCGGCAAGCAGTCCCCTGACATCAACCAGGGTGTTGACCGTGCCAAGCCTGAAGATCAGGGCGCCGGCGACCAGGGCCTGATGTTCGGCTACGCCAGCAACGAAACCGACGTGCTGATGCCAGCACCGATCACCTTCTCGCACCAGCTTGTGCAACGGCAAGCCGAAGCCCGTAAATCCGGCCTGCTGCCTTGGCTGCGCCCAGACGCCAAGTCGCAAGTGACTTGCCGTTACGAAGGCGGCAAGGTTGTCGGTATCGACGCCGTTGTACTGTCGACCCAGCACAACCCTGAAGTGTCGTACAAAGACCTGCGCGAAGGCGTGATGGAGCTGATCGTCAAGCACGTGCTGCCTGCCGAACTGCTGACCAAAGACACCCAGTTCCACATCAACCCGACTGGCCAGTTCATCATTGGCGGCCCAGTGGGTGACTGCGGTCTGACCGGTCGCAAGATCATCGTCGACAGCTACGGCGGCATGGCCCGTCACGGCGGCGGCGCGTTCTCCGGTAAAGATCCATCGAAGGTTGACCGTTCGGCTGCCTACGCCGGTCGTTACGTGGCGAAGAACATCGTCGCTGCCGGCCTGGCCGAGCGTTGCGAGATTCAGGTTTCCTACGCGATCGGTGTTGCCCAGCCGACTTCGATCTCGTTGAACACCTTCGGCACCGGCAAAATCAGCGACGACAAAATCGTCAAACTGGTTCGCGAAGTGTTCGACCTGCGTCCATACGCAATCACCACCATGCTTGACCTGCTGCACCCGATGTACCAGGAAACCGCAGCGTACGGCCACTTCGGTCGTACCCCGGCGACCAAGACCGTTGGCGAAGACACCTTCACCACGTTCACCTGGGAAAAAACCGACCGCGCCGACGACCTGCGTTCGGCTGCCGGCCTGTAAGACCTCCCCGGCGGTACCAAAAGCCCTGCACGGTTCGCCGTGCGGGGCTTTTTATTGTCTTGCCTTTGAGACCGAGTCGCTCCCATCGCCGGCAAGCCGGTCTCGCTCCTACATTGGAATGCATTTCCCTGTAGGAGCGAGCCTGCTCGCGAAGAGGCCAGCCCAGTCACCCGGAAACACCAGGCAAAACACCCACCGTCCCCGCCAGAAAATACTGACTAGCCTTCAAGCATCCCCCTGAGCAAGGACGCTCACGATGCTTCTGCGCCTGTTTTCTGTTTTTTCTCTGAGCTTTTTTTGCCTCACTACAACCGCAGCCGACTGTCCCGACTGGCCGCCCGTCAGGGCTCTGGACGAAATCACCACCCTGCAAAAACAGATCGACACCTGGGATGACAGTTATCACCGCCATGGCCGCTCGTTGGTCGCCGACGAACTTTACGATCAAGCCCTCGCTCGCCTCACCGAATGGCGCAGTTGCTTTGACTTGGGCCTGACGCCCGAACCATTACGCACGGCTGGCGGCAAAATTGCCCACCCCATTGCCCACACAGGCCTGGAAAAAGTGCGCGATGGTCGTGCAGCCGAAACCTGGATGCGCGATCGCAAGGACCTCTGGGTACAACCCAAAGTCGATGGTGTGGCGGTGACGCTGATCTACCGCAAGGGCGTACTGCACCAGGTAATCAGTCGCGGCGACGGAATAAACGGGCAAGACTGGACGGCCTCGGCGCGACTGATCCCCGCCATCCCCCGGCAACTGTCGCGCCCGCTGGACTTGCTGGTGCAAGGCGAACTCTATTGGCGACTGGCCGACCATGTGCAAGTCAAGGCGGGAAGCCTCAATGCCCGCGCCACCGTGGCCGGTTTGATGGCGCGCAAGGAACTCAGCCCTGAGCAGGCGACCGGCATCGGCCTGTTTATCTGGGACTGGCCACAAGGCCCGGCCGGTTTGCCTGCTCGCATCGCCGCTCTGGATGAGCTGGGTTTGCCGAGCATCGCGCCTTACAGTCAGCCGGTACAGACAGTTGCCGATGCTGAACACTGGCGCAATTACTGGTACCGCTCGCCCCTGCCCTTTGCCAGTGATGGTGTGGTCCTGCGCCAGAGCCAACGGCCTTCGGCCGAGCGCTGGCAGGCAAAAACACCGTACTGGGCCGTCGCCTGGAAATACCCCTTTGCCCAGGCGCTGGCCGAAGTACGCAAAGTCGACTTCAAGGTCGGTCGCACCGGACGGATCACACCCGTGCTGGACTTGAAACCGGTGACGCTCGATGACCGGCAGATCAAGCGTGTCAGCGTCAGCTCACTGCGGCGCTGGGAGGAGCTGGACATCCGCCCCGGCGATCAGGTGTCCATCAGCCTCGCGGGGCTGACCATTCCCCGGCTCGACGGCGTCGTATTACGCGCCGCCGAACGCCCAGCCTTGAAAGCGCCGCTGGCAGCGGACTTTCATCATTTGAGTTGCTGGCAACCGACGCCGGGCTGCGAAAGCCAGTTTCTCGCGCGACTGACCTGGCTCAGTGGCAAGCAAGGGTTGGCCATGCCTCATGTCGGCCCGGGAACATGGGAGACACTTTTCGAAACAGGCCACCTGAACGGCCTGCTGGATTGGTTGACCCTCGATGCTCAAGAGCTTGCTAACATTAACGGCTTCGGCGAGCGCAGCAGTACTCGTCTTCTAAACAGTTTCAACAGTGCCCGCCAACGCCCTTTTGCTCGCTGGCTCAAAGCCCTGGGTTTACCACCGACCGGCCAGGCAAACCTCGCCGACTCCTGGCAGGAACTGGCACAACGAAACACCGAACAATGGCAGGCCGAAGCCGGCATCGGCCCGGGACGCGCGGCGCAATTGAGCGCATTTTTCCGCGACCCGCAGGTCCTGGCCTTGAGCGACACATTACGTGCGGCGGGGATCGACGGTTTTTAGCAACCGCAGATTCTCGCCCGCCCGGGAACCCAAAGAGGCCGACGAGCTCAAACGCCCATCGCCCTATCGACCCGATTGCACCTGCACATGGAGCTTTTATGAAATTTCTTTCACCGCTCGCCCTGCTGACCCTTTGCAGCGTGATGGCCGCGCCACTGATGGCCGTCGAAGAGGCCCCGGGGCTGACCGGTTGTGCCGCCAAGAAACAGGGCATCATCAACCAGATCGAACTGGCCAAATCCCATGGCAACGCCGAACAGCAGGCAGGCCTGGAAACGGCACTGAGCGAAGTCACCGCGCATTGCACCGACGCTTCGCTGAAGAAGGAGCGGGAAAACAAGGTCCTCGACGCCAAGCATGACGTCAGCCAGCGCCAGGCCGACCTCGACAAAGCCATGAAGAAAGGCGACCCCGAGAAGATCAACAAGCGCAAAGACAAACTGGCCGAGTCGCGCAAAGAGCTGCAAGACGCGCTCGACGAGCTGGATAAATAAGAAAAGGTAAAGTCAGGAATTTGCAGCGTTCTTCAGGGAGCTTCGCGAGCAGGCTCGCTCCCACAGGTGAATGCATTCCAATGTGGGAGCGAGCCTGCTCGCGAAAGCGTCAGCAAGAGCGCTGCAAATCAATGATCCCGAAATTCCTTATGGCACGCACTGCAGGCATCTTCGACCTTCTGCACCGCCGGCCCCAGGTTGCTGGCCTTGTATGGCTGAACCTTGCTGGCAATCACCAATTCACCGGTGGCGGCTTCAAGGGTGCGGGCCATTTCCTGAAAGCGTGCCTGTTTCTGCCACACATCGCCCTTGGCGCTGGTGTGATCTTCTTCGCGCACCTGCGGAAAATGCTTCCACGGTTCCTGGGACAGCGCATCGAGTTTCACCGCGCCGTCAGCGAATTTCGGGCCGTCGAATGGAATGCGGCCGCGCAACATGCCACCCAGGTCTTCGCCGGTCTTGAGCATTTGTTTGAAGATTGCCTTGCGCTGGCCCAGTGGCGAATTCGGATCGACACCGCCGCACGCGGACAAGGTCAGGCAGGCCAGCAATACAACGGAAAGTCTTTTAAGAGTCATGGTGGCTTCAGGTCACGGGAAACGGCGGCCAGTATCCTCGCGTCATCGGCAAAGACCAATAGCCCTATTATCAATACGGGTTGTTTGAGCGCATGGAGCACTCAGGCAACCGACAAAGGAATTACTCCATGAACAGCCGTTTCAAGGCATGGCGTCACCGCCTCGCCTGGACCCTCCCGATGGTGGCCGTGCTCGCAGGCTGCACCGGTGGTGACAACAACAAACCCAAGACCCACGCGTTGGCGACTTACTCCAGCGCCACCTGGGAAGCCCTGCCGACGGTGTCCGATAACGACCTGGTCGCCGGCTTCGGTTCATGGCGCAGCGCCTGCACCCGACTCAAGGCCGACCCGATCTGGGGCTCGACCTGTGCCGCTGCCACCAACGTGCCGCAAACCGCCAGTGACATTCGCGGCTTCCTCAAACAGAACCTCGACGTCTACGGCCTGCGCGCCGCCAACGACAATCCCAACGGCTTGATCACCGGTTACTACGAACCGGTCTACCCCGGCAGCCTGACCCAAACTGCCGTGGCGAACATCCCGGTATACGGGGTTCCAGAAGACATGATCATCGTCTCTCTGGACAGCATCTACCCGGAGCTCAAAGGCAAACGCCTGCGCGGACGGCTCGAAGGTCGCGTGCTCAAGCCTTACGACGATGCGGCAACCATCGAAACCAAAGGGGTCAAGGCGCCGGTCGTGGCATGGCTGACCGACCCGATGAACCTGCAATTCCTGCAAATCCAGGGTTCCGGTCGCATTCAGCTCGACGATGGTCGCCAGTTGCGCATTGCGTATGCCGACCAGAACGGTCATCCGTATCGCCCCATCGGCCGCTGGCTGGTAGAGCAAGGCGAACTGAAGAAAGAAGACGTGACCATGGGCGCAATCAGCGACTGGGCCAAGGCCAATCCGGCGCGCATTCCGGAACTGCTCGGCAGCAACCCGAGTTATGTGTTCTTCACCCGCAACCCGGACAGCAATGAAGGCCCTCGCGGCTCGCTGAACGTACCGCTGACGGCGGGTTACAGCGCGGCAGTGGATCGCAAAGTGATTCCGCTGGGCAGCCTGTTGTGGTTATCCACAACGCGGCCGGACGGCTCCGCGCTGGTTCGCCCGGTGGCAGCTCAAGACACTGGCGGCGCGATTGCCGGTGAAGTCCGTGCGGATTTGTTCTGGGGCACCGGCGAAGCGGCAGGGCAACTGGCTGGCGACATGAAACAGCAGGGGCAGATCTGGATGCTCTGGCCAAAAGGCGCGGCCTTGCCGCAAGTGCCTCAGGTGGCTGATGCGGTTAAAGCCAACCCTTAATTACTGTGGCGGCAGATAGATAGCTTTCGCGGGCAAGCCACGCTCCTACAGGGATCTGCGGCGATCACACAATTGTGATCGACTGTAATCCCTGTAGGAGCGAGCGGGCGGCGATCCGACTTGCCCGCGAAGGGGCCAAAATAAACACCGCAGATATGTCAGACCGAAATCACAAAGAAACTCACGATCAACCCCATCCCCACAAACCACACCAGCGACCGCAGAATCGCCCAGTCCGCCAGGTAGCAAATGATGTACAGCAGACGGCTGGTGATGAACAACACCGACAGCACATTGATCGTCACCAGCTCGGCGTTGCCGGCCAGGTGGGCCACGATCACCGCCGCCGCGAACGCCGGGGTCACTTCGAAACTGTTCAATTGCGCTGCATAGGCGCGCCGGCCCAAACCATTCAGTGACTCGAGAAAATCCCGGGGGTCATGGTTGTCTTTCAGTCCAAAACGGCCACTGATCTTGGCAATCCCCACGCAGAGATAGGGCAGGAAGAACGCAATCAAAATGCACCACAGAGCAACCGTCATATCGCAGTCCCTTTCTTCGAGTTATAAAATCCGGATTCCGGTCAAAACTTCATCACCAACATGCCGATCAGCACCAGCCCACAGGCCAAGAGCCGCGGCCGACCGAAAGGTTCTTTCAGATAGCGCATGCCAAACAGCACCACCAGAATCACGCTGATCTCGCGCAATGCCGCCGCTTCTGCAATCGACCCCAGCTGCATCGCCCACAGCACCAGAGCGTAGCTGAACAACACGCAGAACCCGACCGCCAATCCCAAGCGCCATTGTTCACGCCAGAACAGCATGAACGCCGGCCGCTTGCGCACCAACGCCAGCAGCGGAAACGGCCAGGCGCTGAGCAACGTCACCCAGACCAGGTAGTCCAGCGGATGCGACCAGCGCCGCAACGCCTGGCCATCGATAAAGGTGTAGCAGCCAATGCACAGGCCAATCAGCGCCACCACCGGCAGCATCGACCACGGCAAACGCGTACCGCCACCGCCCTGCCACAGCAGGCACAGCATGCCCAACGGGATGAGCAGAATTCCGAAGATCTGCTGATTCGTCAGCACCTCCCCGGCAAAGATCAGCGTCAAGGCCAGCACCACTAACGGCGACAAGCCACGCATCAGCGGGTACACCAAACCGAGATCACCCACCCGATAGGCCTGAATCAGCAGATAGCGATAAAGCAATTCGAATGCGGCCGATGCGAGAATCCATGGCCAGATTTCAATCGGTGGCAGCGCCACGAACGGCAGCATCAGCGCGACAAAAAGCATCGCCACGCTGTCCATGCAGGCCACGACCAACAACCGTTCCGCACTGAATTTAATCAGGGTGTTCCACGCCGCGTGCAACAGCGCCGCCACCAACACCAACGCCGTCGCAAGCACGGCACACTCCTTTTGTTCATCATCCTCACCCTGTAGGAGCACGGCTTGCCGGCGAAGGCGTACTTCAGACCGCTTTCGCCGGCAAGCCGTGCTCCTACAGGGACGGGGGGAGATAATTGATTCGCCATATGTCAGCAGCTGTTTATACTGCAAGCGACCACGCCGCACTCAGTTGCGCACAGACTAATTCCAATAATTTCTGCCATGACCCGCTCTCTTCGAGAACGGTCGTCGGCCTGCGTATGCCTGATCACAGCGTCAAGACTACCGACAGAGACCTTGCGCATGCCACTCGCCTTGCTTGCCCTCGCTGTTGCCGCGTTCGGCATCGGCACCACTGAATTCGTCATCATGGGCTTGCTGCCCGACGTCGCTCGCGACCTCGCCGTCAGCATTCCCCACGCCGGCCTGTTGATCACCGGTTACGCCCTGGGCGTGGTGTTCGGCGCGCCGATCCTCGCGGTCGGCACCGCCAATATGCCGCGCAAAGCCACCCTGCTGGGCATGACACTGATGTTCATCCTCGGCAACGTGCTGTGCGCGTTGGCGCCAAACTACGCCACGCTGATGGCCGCGCGAGTGGTTACCGCGTTGTGCCACGGGGCGTTCTTCGGCATTGGTTCGGTGGTCGCGGCCGGTCTGGTCGCGCCGAACAAACGGGCGCAGGCGATTGCCATGATGTTCACCGGCCTGACGCTGGCCAATGTGCTCGGCGTGCCATTGGGCACCGCGCTCGGCCAATACGCCGGTTGGCGCTCGACGTTCTGGGCGGTGTCGGTGATCGGTGTGATCGCAGCGATTGCGCAATGGGTCTGGTTGCCGAAGGACATCGCCATGGACAAGGCCAACCTCGCCAGCGAGTTCAAGGTGCTGGGCAAGGTCAATGTGCTGCTGGCCTTAGGCATGAGCGTGCTGGCGTCGACCAGCCTGTTCAGCGTGTTCACCTACATCGCACCGATCCTGCAGGACATCACCGGGGTCAGCCCGCACGGCGTGACCATTATGCTGCTGTTGTTCGGCGTCGGTTTGACGGCGGGCAGCATGCTCGGCGGCCGCCTGGCCGACAGTCGCTTGCTGCCTTCGCTGGTGGGTATGGCGTTGGCGGTGGTGGTCGTGCTGGCCGCGTTCACGCAGACCAGTCACTCGGTGATTCCGGCGGCAATCACGCTGGTGTTGTGGGGGATCTTTGCCTTCGCCCTGTGCCCGATTCTGCAACTGCTGATCATTGATCAGGCGCATGAAGCACCGAACCTCGGCTCGACGTTGAACCAGAGCGCTTTCAATCTCGGTAATGCGGCGGGCGCGTGGATTGGCGGGCTGGTGGTCGCCAGCGGCGCGGACCTGGCGGACTTGCCGTGGACCGGCGCGCTGGTCAGTGGCCTGACGGTGCTGACAGCGCTTTTCTTCATTTACCTGCAACGTCGCGGTGCGGCTGCGGTCAATGTGTCCGCCTGAATAATTGCCTTCGCGGGCAAGCCTCGCTCCTACAGGATCGCGCAGATCCCGTAGGAGCGAGGCTTGCCCGCGAAGAAGCCGACTCGGTGCACCTACCTGAAAACTAATCTCTCCCCTCATCCAAGGACCCCGGATGCTTGAACTTGTCGCTGCGTTTATCTGCCTCACCTCCCTCCTCACCTACGTGAATTTCCGCTTCATCGGCCTGCCCCCGACCATCGGTGTCATGGTCACCGCGCTGATGTTTTCCCTGCTGTTGCAGGGCCTGAGTTTCCTCGGTTACCCCGGCCTCGAAGAGCGCGTGCAACAGCTGATCGGCCAGATCGACTTCGGTGATCTGCTGATGAACTGGATGCTGTCCTTTCTGCTGTTCGCCGGCGCGCTGCACGTCAATCTCAATGACCTGCGCAGCTATCGCTGGCCCATCGGCCTGCTCGCAACATTTGGTGTATTGATCGCCACCGCCGTGATCGGCAGCCTCGCGTATTACATCTTTGCCCTGTTCGGCTGGCACGTGAGCTTTCTGTACTGCCTGCTGTTCGGCGCGCTGATTTCCCCGACCGACCCCATCGCGGTGCTCGGCGTGCTGCGGACCGCCAACGCGTCCAAACCGCTGAAAACCACGATTGTTGGTGAATCGCTGTTCAACGATGGCACCGCGGTAGTGGTGTTCACCGTGCTGCTGGGTATCGCGCAACTCGGTGAAACCCCGACCGTAGGCGCCACGGCCCTGCTGTTCGCGCACGAAGCAATTGGCGGCGTGCTGTTTGGTGGGCTGATTGGCTACCTGGTGTATCTGATGATCAAGAGCATCGAGCAGCATCAGATCGAAGTCATGTTGACCCTGGCACTGGTGATCGGCGGCTCGGCCATGGCGTCGGAGCTGCATGTTTCCGCACCGATTGCGATGGTGGTCGCCGGCCTGATCATCGGCAATCTGGGGCGCAATCTGGCGATGAACGACATGACCCGAAAGTACCTGGACGGTTTCTGGGAGCTGCTCGACGACATGCTCAACGCCCTGCTGTTTGCCCTGATCGGCATGGAGCTGTTGCTGCTGCCGTTCAACTGGCTGCACGTGCTGGCGGCAAGTTTGCTGGCCCTGGCCATTCTGCTCTCGCGCCTGTTGACCGTGGCACCAGCCATCCTCCTGCTGCGACGCTGGCGCACAGTGCCGCGCGGAACGATCCGGATTCTGACCTGGGGTGGTTTGCGCGGTGGTGTTTCGGTAGCGCTCGCCCTGGCGCTGCCATTGGGCCCGGAGCGTGATTTGCTGCTGAGCATCACCTACATCGTGGTGTTGTCGTCGATCCTGTTGCAGGGCTTGAGCATCGGCAAACTGGTCAAGCACGTGACCCGGGATGAGCCTGCGCCAACGGCACAGGCCGGGCATCACTGATTATTTTTTGACCTGCTGCGGGTCGGGTTGCCGATCCGCAGATTGCTTCGGCGGCCCGCTTTCGCTGCGAATCTGCGCATGGCTCAACAGCGCAAAGATAAAGCTGCCACCGATGATGTTCCCCGCCAGCGTGGGACCTGCGAACACCAGCCAGAAATCCTTCCACGGCAACTCGCCGGCAAACACCAGATACGACACCTCGGCCGAACCGACGACGATGTGGGTGAAATCCCCCAGCGCCATGAGGTAGGTGATGAGGATGATGATCCACATCTTGGCGCTCTCCATGGACGGGATCATCCAGACCATGGTCGCGATCATCCAGCCCGACACAATGCCTTTGGCGAACATCTTGCTCGCGTCGTTCTCCATGACTTTGCGCCCGATATCGAGGAAGGCCAGGTCGGTCCTGGTGTCGAAAATCGGCAGGTGCAACATCACATACGCGACCAGCAAGGTGCCGCAAAGGTTGCCCACCAGCACCACCGACCACAGCCGCAACAACCGGCCGAAATTGTTCAGGGTGGGTTTGGTCATGACCGGCAGCACCGCCGTCAGGGTGTTCTCGGTGAACAATTGCTGGCGGGCGAGGATGACCGCAAGGAACCCGGCGCAGTAACCGAAACTGGCAATCACCTTGAAGTGTTCGTCGTCCGGCAGGCGCGAGTTGAGCAACCCCATGGCCATCAGCGACAGGCCCATGGTCAGGCCGGCGGCGAGCGCCGACCACCATAGCGCGGCGACGCTGCGTTCGAGTTCCTGATCGCCCTGGGTGCGGATGATTTCGTGCAATACAGCCGCACGTGGCGGCTGGCTTTTTTCGACGTCATGCCGTTCTTCAGCCGAGAGGTTCGGGGTCTTGCCGTCTTTTTGCGCGTCCATAGAGCTCCGGAACCGGTGGCGTGTCATGTAGGTACGACACGCGGGGTTCGGCGCTTGTTCAGTGGCCCCACAAATGAAACCGCATTCTGTAGGAGCCGGCTTGCTGCGGGCGGCGTTCCGACGATGGGGTCGACTCGGCTTCTGCGCTGTCGCTGATTACGCTATCGCCAGCAAGCCGGCTCCTACGGAACTCGCATTACTCGTCCTTGAACTGGTCTTTGACGTATTTGATCTCGGTTCGGCCGTGTGGGGCGGGCAGGCCGTCTTCGCCGAGGTTGACGAAGACCATCTTCTCCACCGTCAGGATGCTTTTGCGGGTGATCTTGTTGCGCACTTCGCAGGTCAGGGTGATCGAGGTGCGGCCGAACTCGGTGGCGGTGATGCCCAGTTCGATGATGTCGCCCTGGCGCGAGGCGCTGACGAAGTTGATTTCGGAAATGTACTTGGTCACCACGCGCTGATTGCCCAACTGGACGATGGCGTAGATCGCCGCTTCTTCGTCGATCCAGCGCAACAGACTGCCGCCGAACAGCGTGCCGTTGGGGTTGAGGTCTTCGGGTTTTACCCATTTGCGGGTGTGGAAATTCATATTCACTCCTGAGCGTCTTGCCGAATGATGGGTGCCATCATGGCAGAGCCCGGACTAGAGCTCTATTAAGCATCGTCTATGGTCACGATTACCGTTCGGACATTGACCGACAGAAACGCTTTGGAAGATCAGCATAGCCCGCTATAATCGCCCCCGTTTCAAAACGGTAACGTTCCATTGATACCGTTTTCCCGCCACCTGTCCGAGGGGCGCTGCAGCAGGTTCAACCTGTCAGGCTCGGATGGGGCGTTGACTGGCCACGGCCAGACACTAAACGCACAACGGCGCCCATTCGCATACATTACGAATGGAGGCTCTTCATGAGCGCTGTTATCACGCCTGCAGATTTTAACGATTACAAAGTCGCCGACATGTCCCTGGCTGCCTGGGGCCGTCGCGAAACCATCATCGCTGAATCCGAAATGCCAGCCCTGATGGGTCTGCGCCGCAAGTACGTCGGTGAGCAGCCGCTCAAAGGCGCCAAGATTCTCGGCTGCATCCACATGACCATTCAGACTGCCGTGCTGATCGAAACCCTGGTTGCCCTGGGTGCCGAAGTTCGCTGGTCGTCCTGCAACATTTTCTCGACTCAGGATCAGGCCGCTGCTGCTATCGCCGCTGCTGGCATCCCGGTTTTCGCCTGGAAAGGCGAGACTGAAGAAGAGTACGAGTGGTGCCTGGAGCAAACCATCCTGAAAGATGGCGCGCCATGGGATGCCAACATGATCCTCGACGACGGCGGCGACCTGACCCAGCTGCTGCACGACAAGTACCCACAGGTTCTGGATCGCGTTCACGGCGTGACCGAAGAAACCACCACTGGCGTTCACCGCCTGCTGGACATGCTGGCCAAGGGCGAGCTGAAAATCCCGGCCATCAACGTCAACGACTCGGTGACCAAGAGCAAGAACGACAACAAGTACGGCTGCCGTCACAGCCTGAACGACGCGATCAAGCGCGGCACCGACCACCTGCTGTCCGGCAAGCAAGCGCTGGTCATCGGTTACGGCGACGTGGGCAAGGGCTCCGCTCAGTCCCTGCGTCAGGAAGGCATGATCGTTAAAGTCTCCGAAGTCGACCCGATCTGCGCCATGCAAGCCTGCATGGACGGTTTCGAACTGGTTTCGCCGTTCATCGACGGTATCAACACCGGTACCGAAGCAAGCATCGACAAAGCGCTGCTGGGCAAGATCGACCTGATCGTGACCACCACCGGTAACGTCAATGTTTGCGATGCGAACATGCTCAAAGCCCTGAAGAAGCGCGCTGTTGTCTGCAACATCGGCCACTTCGACAACGAAATCGACACCGCTTTCATGCGCAAGAACTGGGCATGGGAAGAAGTGAAGCCACAGGTTCACAAAATCCACCGTACCGGCCCTGGCGCATTCGATGCCCAGAACGACGACTACCTGATCCTGCTGGCCGAAGGCCGTCTGGTTAACCTGGGTAACGCCACCGGTCACCCAAGCCGCATCATGGACGGTTCGTTCGCCAACCAGGTTCTGGCGCAAATCTTCCTGTTCGGCCAGAAGTACGCCGACCTGTCGCCAGCCCAGAAAGCCGAGCGCCTGACTGTTGAAGTACTGCCGAAGAAACTCGACGAAGAAGTGGCCCTTGAAATGGTCCGCGGTTTCGGCGGCGTCGTGACTCAACTGACCAAGACCCAGGCCGACTACATCGGCGTGACTGTCGAAGGTCCGTTCAAGCCGCACGCTTACCGCTACTGATTCGACCTGCTGTCCGCTCCCCATGGGAGCGGACTTAAGCAGAAACCACGCTCCCCTGTAGGAGCGAAGCTTGCTCGCGAAAGCATCACCGCGTTGTTTCTGAAGCACCGTGTTGTTGCTTTCGCGAGCAAGCTTCGCTCCTACAGTAAACGTGGCGACTGCAAGGCTTACGCGTTTCCAAGGATATGACCATGTCCCAAGACCGTCGCTACAGCTTCGAGTTCTTCCCTACGAAGACCGACGCTGGGCATGAAAAGCTGCTCGCCACTGCTCGTCAGCTGGCCACGTACAACCCCGATTTCTTCTCCTGCACCTATGGCGCTGGCGGTTCGACCCGTGATCGAACCCTCAACACCGTGTTGCAGCTCGAAAGCGAAGTCAAAGTCCCTGCCGCACCGCATCTGTCCTGCGTAGGCGACAGCAAGGACGACTTGCGCGGCCTGCTGGCGCAATACAAGGCTGCCGGCATCAAGCGCATCGTTGCCCTGCGCGGTGACCTGCCTTCGGGCATGGGCATGGCCAGCGGCGAAATGCGACACGCCAACGACCTGGTCCAATTCATTCGTGAAGAGACCGGTGATCATTTCCACATCGAAGTCGCCGCCTACCCGGAGATGCATCCGCAAGCGCGCAATTTCGAAGACGATCTGACCAATTTCGTGCGCAAAGCCAACGCTGGCGCCGACAGCGCGATCACCCAGTACTTCTTCAACGCCGACAGCTATTTCTACTTCGTCGAGCGTGTACGGGCGATGGGCGTGAACATCCCGATCGTGCCGGGCATCATGCCGATCACCAACTACAGCAAGCTGGCGCGTTTCTCCGATGCCTGCGGTGCGGAAATCCCGCGCTGGATCCGCAAGCAACTGGAAGCCTACGGCGACGACACCCAGAGCATTCAAGGCTTTGGTGAACAAGTCATCACCGAAATGTGCGAACGCCTGCTGCAAGGTGGTGCGCCAGGGCTGCACTTCTACACACTGAACCAGGCTGAAGCGAGTCTGGCGGTGTGGAACAACCTGAAGTTGCCGCGCTGATAAACGTTTAAAGCAAGATCAAAAGATCGCAGCCTTCGGCCACTCCTACATTCGGGCATGTTTAATCCCTGTAGGAGCGGTCGAAGGCTGCGATTTTTTGCTTTCTACGTACTTTTATTGTGATGCAACACACGGAGATAGAGCATCTGCAGTCGGTTTCTGGCTCTTTCCCGTTTCTCGTCGTAATCTCAAGCCCATGCCTTTGATCCCACAGTTAATTGCCGTGCTGGTTTTCACTTGCCTGAGCTTCGCCGCTCGGGGCGAGAAGCTACGCATTGTCACTGAACCGTGGGCGCCTTATGTCTACGAGGAAAATGGCAAATCACTGGGCCTGGACTACGAAACCACGGCCATCGTCTTCAAGCGCCTGGGGATCGAAGTCGAGTGGCAGTTCCTGCCGTGGAAACGCTGCCTGTCGATGCTTGAAACCGGCCAGGCCGATGGCGCGCTGGACATTTTTCACAGCGACGAGCGCGAGGCGACCCTGCTCTACCCCAGCGAACCGCTCTCGGAAGTCCAGTTCGTGCTGTTCTATGCCAACGAACGCCCGCATCCGTTTAGCACCCTCGACGATCTGAAAGGCCTGACGATAGGCACCTCGCCGGGTTATCTGTACAGCCCGGACTTCCGTGAATCGACGCTGTTCACGCGCGAACCGGCGCCCACCCATGAAGCCAACTTCGGCAAACTGGTGCGCGGCAGGATCGACCTGCTGATCACCGACCGCCGGGTGGGCCAGCATTTGCTCGACGAATTGAATATCCGCGACCAGATCAGCGAAAACCCGACCGTCATCAGCCAGCAGAGCCAGTTCCTGGCAGTGCGCCGCAACGCGGGCATGGATTTGCTGGTGCAGCGTTTCGGCGCCGAGCTCAAACGATTCAAGCGTGAACCCGCGTACGCCGAACTCAGCGCCCGTTATGGCGCCGGTCCGGCTACCAGCACGAAAACTGCCGGGACCACCGCTGCCCGCGAAAAAACCGTTGAGCAGCAGGAAAGCGGCGCGCAGTGATTGCTCTGTTATACTCCGGCCTTCCCGCCAGGCTCACGCCCGGACGCTCGGACTTGTTCAAGGCATCTCGACCCCGCTACAGCGCAGCTTTTCAGCCCGCGCGAGCGCTCCAGACGAGCCTTCGAGGCCCAGCAGGACCGGACGGGATTGCGTCCTCTTAAACGCCATTCGCGCCAGGCAAGACTCCCATTGGGCCAAGCCCTAACTAAAACAGGATTACTCATGTCCTTTGCTTCCCTCGGTCTCTCCGAGGCTTTAGTCCGCGCCATCGAGGCAGCGGGCTATACCGAGCCTACTCCGGTGCAACAGCGGGCCATTCCCGCCGTGTTGCAAGGTCGCGACCTGATGGTTGCGGCTCAGACAGGTACTGGCAAAACCGGTGGCTTCGCCCTTCCGATCCTGGAGCGGTTGTTCCCTAACGGTCACCCGGACAAATCCCAGCGTCACGGCCCGCGCCAACCGCGCGTACTGGTCCTGACCCCTACCCGCGAACTCGCGGCTCAGGTACACGAGAGCTTCAAGGTCTATGCCCGTGACCTGAAGTTCGTCAGCGCCTGCATCTTCGGCGGTGTCGGCATGAACCCACAGGTTCAGGCCATGTCCCGTGGCGTTGACGTGCTGGTGGCCTGCCCTGGCCGCCTGCTCGACCTTGCCGGCCAAGGCAGCGTCGATTTGTCACACGTGGAAATCCTCGTGCTGGACGAAGCCGACCGTATGCTCGACATGGGCTTTGTCCATGACGTGAAGAAGGTCCTGGCCCGCCTCCCGGCCAAGCGTCAGAACCTGCTGTTCTCGGCGACGTTCTCCAAGGACATCACCGACCTCGCCGGCAAGCTGCTGCACAACCCGGAACGCATCGAAGTGACGCCGCCGAACACCACGGTCGAGCGTATCGAGCAACGGGTTTTCCGCCTGCCAGCCAACCACAAGCGTTCGCTGCTGGCGCACCTGATTACCGCGGGCGCCTGGGAACAGGTGCTGGTGTTCACCCGCACCAAGCACGGCGCCAACCGCCTGGCCGAATACCTGGATAAACATGGCCTCAGCGCCGTTGCCATCCACGGTAACAAGAGCCAGAACGCGCGCACCAAAGCCCTGGCCGACTTCAAGGCCGGCGAAGTGCGCATCCTGGTCGCTACTGACATCGCCGCGCGCGGCCTCGACATCGACCAGTTGCCACACGTGGTCAACTTCGAACTGCCGAACGTCGACGAAGATTACGTGCACCGTATCGGCCGTACTGGCCGTGCCGGTCGTTCGGGCGAGGCGATCTCGCTGGTGGCTCCGGACGAAGAAAAACTGCTGAAAAGCATCGAACGCATGACCAAGCAGAAAATCGCCGACGGCGACCTGATGGGCTTCGATTCCAGCGCCGTGGAAGCCGAGAAACCGGAAGTGCGCGAGCGTCCGGACGTGCGTAACCCGCGCAACCCACGTGGCCCGCGCGGCGACGGTCCGAACGGCAGCGGCGGTGGCGGCGGTCGTAAAGACAAGGGCAAGGACAAGGGCGGCAAGGAAAAACCGGCGGCCAGCGGCCGTGGCGAGCGCCCGGCACGTGAGCAGAAGCCACGCGAAGGCACGCCTGCCCGCGAGCAACAGCGCCCGGCGCCACGCGCTGCCGCTGATCGCGCTCCGGACGAGTTCCTGGACGACGATATCGATAACTTCGGTAACCGCGTCGACTACGTGCCTCAAGCCAAACCGGCCCAGGGCCGTGGCCGCCGTCCGGGTGCTCCGGCACAAGGCACGGCCGCTGGCGCAGGTGCTCCACGCACCGGCGGCAAGCCTCAGGGTCGCCAAAGCGGTCCACGCAGCAGCGACGGCGCCTCCACTGGCACGCCGCCAGCCAAGCGCAGCGGTCCACGCAACGGTGCACCACGTGACGGTCAGGCCCGTCGCGAAGAAGGCCGCAACCGTCGCCCGGCACGTGACGAGCAGTCTCGCTCGGAACCAGCCGTGCAAAACCCGCGTGGCCCGGCTCCGAAGATCATTCACAAGGAGTCGAAAACCGATCGTTTCCCGACACCTGAACAGCTTGATCAATTGCCAGGCCGTCCGCGCGGTGAAAAACCAGCGTTGCTGACTCGCAACCGCTGATTTGACGCAGCCATGAAAAATGCCCCTGATCTCACGATCCGGGGCATTTTTTTATGCATGACGCAAACCCCCTGTGGGAGCGAGCCTGCTCGCGATGGCGGACTGTCAGCCAACATATCTATCGAAGGTGATGGCCTCATCGCGAGCAGGCTCGCTCCCACAAGGGATGTGCAGTACCCATTCTTTTGGCAGGCAATAAAAAACGCCCCCGATCGCGAGATCGGGGGCGTTTTTGTGTCAGGCGCGAAAATTACTTCGCTTTGACACCTTCAAACGTCACGTACAGTTCAACCGCGTCGGACGCTGGGCCCAGGTCTTTCTGCTTGCCGAAATCGGAACGCTTGAGGTTGGTGGTGCCTTCGAAGCCGGCACGGTAGCCGCCCCATGGATCCTTGCCTTCACCCAGGAAGGTCGCCTTGACCACGACTGGCTTGGTCACACCAGCGATGGTCAGATCACCCGCCACGTCCGCAGTGTCTTTGCCAGCGGCGTTTTTGCCGGTGGATTTGACGCTGGTGGAAACGAAGGTGGCTTTAGCGAATTTGCTCGCGTTCAGGAAATCACCGCTGGCGATGTGCTTGTCACGTTCGGCGTTGTTGGTGAAGACGCTGGCGGTGTTCACATTGAACTCGATCTTGGCGTCTTCAGGCTTGGCAGCGTCGAAGCTGAACTTGCCATCGATATCCTTGAAGGTACCGGTGATGAAGCTGTAGCCCAGGTGGCTGATCTTGAAGTCAACGAAGGCGTGCTGGCCTTCCTTGTCGACGACATAATCAGCGGCCATTACGTTACCGGCGGACAGCAGAGCGGAACCGATTGCCAAAGCGGCGAGGGTCTTTTTCAACATGCTTTCTATTCCTTTGGAGTCGAGGTTGAACTTCAGGCTTTGCGACCCAGCATTCGAGTAAGGGTCGCATCACGATCGATAAAGTGGTGCTTCAATGCTGCCAACGCATGGAGACCGGAAAAAATTACCAGCACCCATGCCAGATACAGATGAATCTCACCGGCGGTGTCTGCCTGGTCCGGTAGTCCGGAAACCAGTGCAGGAACTTCGAACAGGCCAAACACCGGAATCCCGACACCATCTGCGGTGGAAATCAGGTAACCGGCAATCATCACAGCAAACAGACCCAGGTACAGGAACGAATGGCCAAACTTCGCGCCCATGCGCGTCAGCCGGCCATAGCTTTCCAGCGTTGGCGGTGGTGGGCTGATAAAGCGCCACAGCACCCGAAGCACCATCACGGCCAGCAACACCAGGCCAATGCTCTTGTGCAGCTCCGGCGCATCTTTGCGCCAGGTGCTGTAGTAGTCGAGATCGACCATCCACAGGCCCAGTGCAAACAGACCGAAGACCGCCAGCGCCACGCCCCAGTGCATGAAGATGCTGACCCAACCGTAGCGGGAAGAAGAGTTACGTAGCTGCATGCCCAAATCCTGTGAGAATTGCGACCAAGACTATCGAGTTATCTATCGAATTAAAGCGGAAAATTTCGCTTTGAAATATCGAGAAATACGATCAAGAGTCTGAAATCGGTGAGTTAAGGAAAGATTAACGACCAATGTGTGAAAAAAAATGACGCCCAGATCAAGAACACCAATGCCATGAGATTTATTCAATTCTTTTCTTCGGGCATAAAAAAACGCGGCATTTACGCCGCGTTTCTTTAATCCAGACGCTTACTGCGCTTTGGTATCAGCTACCGGGGTCGCAGCAGGTTTGGCTGCTGGTTTCTTCGCCGCTTCAGCTTTCTTTGCCGCCGGTTTGACCGGAGCTTTTTTGGTTTCGGCAGCAGGCTTTTTCGCCGGCGCCTTGGCCGCAGCCTTCTTGGCCGGCTCGGCTTTCACCGGGGCGGCAGGTTTCGGCGCTTCCACTGGCGCAGGGGCCGGGGCTGCTACTGGAGCCGGTGCCGGGGCTGGCGGTGTGACGGGCTCTGGCGCTTTCACGGGTTCCGGCTTCTTGTCGTCGTCCGAAGAACCACCGAACAGGTTGCTGAAGAAGTTGCCTTTCTTCGCCGCCACTGCGCCGGCTGCTGCAGCAGTCGCTGCCGGGACAACCTTCGCCGGTTCAAACGACTTGCCGGCCGCCAGGTCTTCAACCTGACCGGCTGCACGCTGACCGGTGCGCAACGCGCCTTCCAGAGTGCCCGGGTACAAGGTGTCGGTGTGTTCGCCAGCAAACGCTACGCGTTGCAGCGGACGTTCCCACAGGCGCCAGAACTTGCTGATCTGGCCCGGACCGAAGGCCAGGTAAGCGCCGCCCATCGACGGGTCGGTGCTGTAGCGACGGATTTCATAACCGGTGAACGAACCGCGCGCCTGTGGATAAAACGTGTGCAAGCGAATCAGCACCTGATCGGCCATCTGCTTGTCGCCGAAGGCCTGCATCACTCGTGCGTTGTCGCCGGACAGGTTGATCACCACGTTGGCGCCACCCTTCAGCGCCGGCTCGACCCACAACATGCCCAGGCCGGTGTTGCTGTAGATCTCGCCGGACATGCGCGCCTTGCTTTCCCAGACCGGCGTCTTGAACTTCAGCATGATCTGGTCGCGCCAACCGTAGTTGGTGCCTTTGATCGCGCCCATGTGCTGGGCATCCAGTGCCGGGGTCATCACGATTTTGTTGAGGGCGCGCAACGGCACCGCGACCACGACGTAGTCAGCCTGATAGCCGACGCTGCCGACCTTGACGGTCACGCCGTCCTTGTCCTGGGTGATGGACGAGACCGGGGAACTGGTCTTGATGGTTTTCAGCTGTTTGACGAAGGCTTGTGCCAGCACTGGGCTACCGCCCAGCAGGCGTGAAGCGCGCAGGTCACGGTCGGACACGCCACGGTAAACCCGGCTCTGTTGTGCGTAGTACAGCAACGACAGGCGCGAAGGTTCGTCATAACGGGTACGGATTTGCTGATTGATCAATTGACGAGCCGTGGCTGGCAACGTCAAACGGTCGAGCCAGTTGGAGACGTTGATCTGATCCAGGGCATGCAGCGCGCTGGTCGCTGCAGGGTTCAGCGGGTCTTCGATCGAGCGTGCCAGGTCGTCCAGGGTCTTCTCGTAACGCTTGAGCGCGTCAGCGGTGGCCGGCTCTTTGGTGGCCAGGTCAGCGGCGGTGTAATACACGCCGTCGATCAGGTAGCTCGGCGTGCGCACGAATTCAGGGGCCGGCGTGGTGCTCAGCTTGAAGGTCGATACGTACTTGTTCAAAACCGGCTGAGTCTTGTCGTTGCCGATCCATTCGCTGGTGGCCATGCCGGAACGACCGCCCAGGGTCGGCTTGGCTTCCAGCAGGGTGACCTGCCAGCCTTTGTTCTGCAGTTCGTACGCCGCCGTCAGGCCCGAGAGCCCGCCGCCGATCACGATCGCCGTTTTATCCTTGGCCAGCGCAGACACGCTGAACAGCCCCAACATCACCAGCGCACAGGCGCGCAGCCAACCAGCAGACATTCAGCGAACTCCGGAAATACACGTAGAAAAAAGCGGTTTTGCGAGTCAGACGACTCAAAGAACCGCGAAGAATACGTTAGCCATCAAAGGGCCGCCAGCGACGTCTATCGCCCTATACAAAGTAGCTCATTCGACACAATGGGTTGTCCCGATGCCACGCATTGCATAGGCTTGCGCGATTGTATGTCCGCGCCTGTCGCGGACCGCCTCGAGGAGACTGGAAATGGGCCTGAATAATCAGTGGATGCAACGCGATCTCGCCGTGTTGTGGCATCCCTGCACCCAGATGAAAGACCACGAACAGCTGCCGCTGATCCCGATCAAGCGCGGTGAAGGCGTGTGGCTGGAAGACTTCGAAGGCAAACGCTACCTCGACGCCGTCAGCTCCTGGTGGGTCAACGTGTTCGGCCACGCCAACCCGCGTATCAACCAGCGCATCAAGGATCAGGTCGATCAGCTGGAACACGTGATCCTCGCCGGTTTCAGCCATCAGCCGGTGATCGAGTTGTCCGAGCGTCTGGTGAAGATGACGCCGGAAGGCCTGACCCGATGCTTCTACGCCGATAACGGTTCGTCCTGCATCGAAGTCGCGCTGAAAATGAGCTTTCACTACTGGCTCAACCGCGGCCAGCTGAACAAGAAGCGCTTCGTCACCCTGACCAACAGTTACCACGGCGAAACCATGGCGGCGATGTCGGTGGGCGATGTGCCGCTGTTCACCGAAACCTACAAGGCGTTGCTGCTGGACACCATCAAGGTGCCGAGCCCCGATTGCTACCTGCGCCCTGAAGGCATGAGCTGGGAAGAGCACTCGCGGAACATGTTCGCCGCGATGGAACAGACCCTGGCCGAAAACCATGACACCGTCGCGGCGGTGATCGTCGAGCCGCTGATCCAGGGCGCCGGCGGCATGCGCATGTATCACCCGGTTTACCTGAAACTGCTGCGCGAAGCCTGCGACCGTTATGGCGTGCACCTGATCCACGACGAAATCGCCGTCGGCTTCGGTCGCACCGGAACCATGTTCGCCTGCGAACAGGCCGGCATCCGCCCGGATTTCCTCTGCCTGTCCAAGGCCCTGACCGGCGGTTACCTGCCGCTGGCGGCGTGCGTGACGACGGAAGATGTCTACAGCGCGTTCTACGACGACTACCCGACCTTGCGTGCGTTCCTGCATTCGCACAGTTACACCGGCAATCCGCTGGCGTGCGCGGCAGCCTTGGCGACGCTGGATATCTTCGAAGAAGACAACGTGATCGAAAACAACAAGGCGCTGGCCCGGCGCATGGCCTCCTCCACCGCGCACCTGGCCGATCATCCGAACGTCTCGGAAGTGCGTCAGACCGGCATGGTGCTGGCCATCGAGATGGTCAAGGACAAGGCGACCAAGGAAGCTTATCCGTGGCAGGAACGTCGTGGCTTGAAGGTGTTCCAGCACGCGCTGGAGCGCGGTGCTTTACTTCGACCGCTGGGCAGCGTGGTGTATTTCCTGCCGCCGTACGTAATTACCCCGGAGCAGATCGACTTTCTGGCGCAAGTGGCCAGTGAAGGGATCGACATTGCGACACGCAACAGTGTGAGCGTGTCGGTGCCGCAGGATTTCCACCCCGGTTTCCGCGATCCGGGTTGATTGATCACACACAGCGATCAATGTGGGAGCGAGCCTGCTCGCGATGCAGACGCCGAGGTCTTTCTGATCATCCTCGGTGATGCTATCGCGAGCAGGCTCGCTCCCACAAAGACGACCAACACCTTTTTCAGAGAACCCGCATGAGACTGTCCCGCTTCTTTATCGACGCCCCCCTGAGCACTGGCGAGCACGAGTTGCCCGAGGCCCAGGCCCATTACATCAGCCGCGTGCTGCGCATGGCCGAGGGTGATGCGTTGCAACTGTTCGACGGTTCGGGTCATGAGTTTCGCGCGACGCTGGTCGAGGTCGGCAAGAAGCGCGTCGTGGTGCAGATCGACGAAAGCTTCGCCGGGCCAATCGAATCGCCGCTGCAGATCCATCTCGGCCAGGGCCTGTCCCGTGGCGAGCGGATGGACTGGGCGATTCAGAAGGCCACCGAACTGGGCGTGACCGAAATCACCCCGATCTTCAGCGACCGCTGTGAAGTCCGGCTGAAGGACGAGCGCGCCGACAAGCGCCTGATGCACTGGCGCCAGGTGGCAATCAGCGCGTGCGAGCAATGCGGGCGTTCACGGGTGCCGGTGATTCACCCGCCGGTGTTGTTGGCGGACTGGCTGAAGCAGACCGAGGCGGAGTTGAAGCTGGTGCTGCATCCGGTGGCTGAGCCGTTGGTGAGTCATGCCAAACCTTCAAGTCTGGCATTCCTGATCGGTCCGGAGGGAGGTTTGTCCGATGCCGAAGTCGATCAGGCCAAGGCCAGCGGCTTCCAGGCCGCCCGCCTCGGCCCGCGGGTGTTGCGCACCGAGACTGCTCCAGTGGTTGCACTGGCGGTTGCCCAGCAACTTTGGGGTGATTTCTAGGCCGCCATCGCTAGCAGGCTAGCTCCCACATTGAATTTTGGGTGTTCACCAGTTTCATGTTCACTGGAGATTTCTGTGGGAGCTAGCCTGCTAGCGATTGGCCGCGACGCGGTTTAAAGGACGTAAAACATAATCGCCACAAAGTGCAGCAAACTCCCCGCGATCACGAACAAATGCCAGATCCCGTGCGCATGCCGCAACCGATGATCCAGTGCAAAAAAGATAATCCCCACGGTGTACAAAATCCCGCCCGAGGCCAGCCAGGCAAACCCGGCTGTGCCCAGCGCCGCCAATAGCGGCTTGACCGCCACCAGCACGATCCAGCCCATCACCGCGTAAATCACGATCGACAGGATCCGCGCTTCCGAACGCGGCTTGATCTCCTGAAGGATGCCGATCAACGCCAGCCCCCAGACAATCCCGAACAACGTCCAGCCCCACGGCCCGCGCAGGGTCACCAGGCAAAACGGTGTGTAGCTGCCGGCGATCAACAGGTAGATCGAAAAGTGATCGACCTTCTGCATGATCGCTTTCTTGCGCCCGCGCACGCTGTGGTAAACGGTCGATGCGCTGTAGAGCACCATCAAGGTGAAACCGTAAATCGCCACGCTGACGATTTTCCAAGGGCTGCCGTCCATGCCGGCGATCACCAGCATCCACACCACCCCGACCGTCGCCGCCACCGCCCCGACCAGATGCGTCCAGGCGTTCAATCTTTCCCCGTGGTACATGTGTTGCTCACCTCACAATCCAATGCAGCGTTGCGCAAGGCTCAGGCCTCAAGCGTAAAAGCGCAACTCTTCAGTACACCCTCACACCCTGTAGGAGCCGGCTTGCCGGCGATTGGCCCTCAAGCGTTACGATAATTTCAAGGCCGCCATCGCCAGCAAGCTGGCTCCTACAAAGGTCTGCGTGAGGCCAGAGAATTAGGCACAATCGAGCCATTCGAATAAGAGTCACGCCCATGCTGATCGATGAAGAGTTGACCCTGAAAAAACTCGAGGTGTTCCTCGCCTTCATGCGTACCGGCAATCTGGCTCGCGCCGCTGCCGAGTTGCAGACCAGCAACGTCAGTGTGCACCGGGCGATCCACTCCCTGGAAAGTGCCCTGCGCTGCCCGCTGTTCAAGCACGAAGGCCGTAACCTGACGCCGCTGGAAAGCGCCTACGTACTGGAAGAACGGGCACAGAAGCTGATTCAGGACGTGGTCGAAACCGTGCGCCTGACCCGCGAAGCCGCAGGCTTCTCGGCTGAGCGCTTCAAGCTGGGTTCGTTGTATTCGCTGACAGTGAAGACCGTTCCG
Organism: Pseudomonas sp. BF-B-15; assembly: GCF_019946675.1. Taxonomy (NCBI): domain Bacteria; kingdom Pseudomonadati; phylum Pseudomonadota; class Gammaproteobacteria; order Pseudomonadales; family Pseudomonadaceae; genus Pseudomonas; species Pseudomonas sp. BF-B-15. Next base: position 57,610 of record NZ_JAGYFZ010000008.1, on the reverse strand, counting down.
CAACTGATCATGGGCCTGAAAATCCGCCGCAGCGAACTCAACATCGACCTGATCCTCGGCTCGAATTTCGACCTGTTGTACAAGCTCAAGAACATGGAAGTCGACGCGATCCTGGTGTCTTTGGACGAGAGCGTGAACGACCCGGATTGCGAGCAGATCCCGCTGTTTTCCGATGACATTTTCCTGGCCACCCCGGCGGATTCGAAGTTTGCCCAACGCACGGAAGTCGACCTGGCCGAAGTGCGCGACGAGACGTTCATTACCCTGACCCAAGGCTTCGCCACGCACCAGGATGGCAATCGGGTGTTCAAGCAGGCGGGGTTCGAGCCGAAGGTGGCGATGCAGGTCAACGACATCTTCACCCTGCTGAGCATGGTCAGTTCGGGGGTGGGTTATGCGTTGCTGCCAGGAAGGATTGCAGCGGTGTATGAGAACCGGGTGAAACTGATTCCGTTGCAGGAAAAGTATCGGTTGCAGCAGCACATCGGCGTGGTGTTTTTGAAGGCCAAGGAGCGCGATCCGAATTTGCTGGCGCTGCTGGCGGAGTGTCGGATGTATGCCAATCGCCAGGCTTAAGACCGAGGCGCGGCCATCGCGAGCAGGCTCGCTCCCACATTTGGAATGCAATCCCCTGTGGGAGCGAGCCTGCTCGCGATGGCGTCATAACAATCGCTACAACTCCCGGACTAACCAACAATCCCGCGAACAATGAAATACAGCAGCGATGGCCCAAGCAAGCACCCAAGCCCGGTGTGGAACGTCGCCGTCAGAGCCCCATAAGGCACCAACCGCCGATCCGTCGCCGCCAACCCAGCGGTCACACCGCTGACCGTACCGGCCAACCCGCCAAACACCATCGCCGAGCGCGGGTTATCCAACCCCATCCAGCGCGCTGCCATCGGCGTGCCGACCATCACCAGAATCGCCTTGATCAACCCGGTGGCAATCGACAATGCGACCACATCGGAACTCGCACCAATCGCCGCGCCAGTCACCGGCCCGACGATGTACGTCACCGCGCCCGCACCGATGGTGGTCATGCTTATTGCATCGCGATAACCAAACACCCAGGCAATGCTCGCCCCGACAATGAACGGCAACACCGTGCCCAGCAACAGCGCAATCACGCCGATCATCCCGGCCTTTTTCGCTTCGGTGGCCTGCACTTCGAACGCCGTGGCGACGATGGCAAAGTCGCGCAGCATCGCCCCGCCCATCAAACCGATACCCGAGAACAGTGTCAGGTCCGCCAGACCTTTTTGCCCGCCGGTCATGGTGCCGCCGACCCACGCCAGGACCAGGCCGATGACAATGGCAATCGCCGAGCCATGAATCCGCCCGAACGTCAGGCGTTTCGACAACACCACCGACACCCACATGATCACGCCAACGAACGCGAACGCCGTGACCAGACCGTTAGTTGCCAAGCCTTTCTCGATGACTTCCAACATATCAGCGGCCTCCTACTGGCGTGCCAACGGGCGTGAGTTCCGCAGGTTCATCAGGCAACGGTTCGCCTTTATGGGTCCGGCTGATCAGGGCAATGGTGCAACCGCAGAGCACCACCGAACCGATGGCCGCGAGCACCGCCACCGGGCCGCCGTGCAACGCGGTCACGACGTTCTGTTGCGCCGCCATCGCCACCACCACCGGAATGTACATGGCGCCCCAGAAGCCGACGCCCATCTCGCAATCCTTGGTCATGCCGCCGCGCTTTTGCATCCACAACCGCGCGCAGATCAGCAGGATCATCGCGATCCCGACCCCGCCCACATTGGATTTGACGCCCAGCAATACGCCCAGCGCATCGCCCAGAATCACCCCTGCCAGCGTACAGATCGCCAACAGCGCCACACCGTAAATAATCATTGTTGTAGTCCTCAAAGTGCATCGTCGAATGTTGTTTTTGTTGTTCGAAGGCCTGAGTCGGAGGTCTAGAGTTGGTGGCTTCCCTCCTCACGCAACAGCGCCTGCAAGGTGTCGAGCCGCGCCCCGTCGAAGGCAATCACGGTGCCCTGCTCGAACACCCGGCGCGCCAGCCCGGTCAGCACCGCACCGGGCGGCAGTTCGATCTGTAGCCGTACGCCGCGCTCGTAGGCGCTTTGTACCGTGCCGCGCCAATCGACGATGCGGCACATGTTGTAAGCCAGGTCTTCGCGCAGGGCTTCGATGTTGATGATTGGCCGGGCGCGACTGCCGCTCAGGTAACCCACCGACGGGCTTTTCAACTGCACGCGGGTGAAAGCTTCGGCCAGTATTTTCGCCGGCGCATCCAGCAGCGGGCAGTGCGACGGCACGCTGACGGCAAGTCGCTTGGCCAGGCCTGCGCCGCGCCCTTTCGCCAACTCGGCGACGGCCTTCATCGCACCGTCGCTGCCGGCAATCACCACCTGGTTATCGGCGTTGATGTTGGCCAGGTAAACCGGCGTGTCGACGCTGTGAACCTGCGCCAGCAAGCCTTCCACCGTGGATAAATCGAGACCGATGATCGCGGTCATGCCGTAGCCCTGTGGATAAGCCTGCTGCATCAATTCACCGCGCAGGCTGACCAGATGCAGCGCATCGCTGAAGCTCAAGGCACCCGAAACCACGGCGGCCGGATAAGCACCAATGGACAAGCCCGCCACGTAATCCGGCGTCATGGATAACTGACGCGAAGCCGCGACACCGGCAATCAACAGGCACAGCTGAACCGCCCGTGTCGATTTCAATGCTTCAGCGCAATCCAGCTGCAATGCGTCTTCGCCAAGCACTTCGCTCGCCTCGATCACCGTCTCGCGAGGCAAACGATGGAGCATGCCCGGCTGCTGCGCGCCCTGACCGGGGAACACCAGCAAACTGCTCACGCTGCTTGCTCCTGCGGGTTCCACGGATCAATCACAAGATAGGCTTCACTGGCGTTTTTCAGCAACACCCGACGCGCAGGACCGGCCCATTCACGCAGGGCGACGGCACCAAATGGCGTCTGCAATTGCATGTCCACCTGGCACTTGGCGCGGTCCAGAATTTTCAGCAGTTCCTGCGCCTTCAACCGTTCCAGAACCTGCGGCGTACGCAGGATCAGATCCAGATCGCTGCCCTCATGCAAGGCAACAACGCCACTGGCCAATTCAAATCCGGCACTGCCGCTGACGCCCCACACCCAACCGCAGCCATCGAGCAACGGCCGCAATTGGTTGAGGGCCTGCACGGCGGGCAAATCCCGATCGATCGAGACATGACACAGCGCTTCCGGTGTGACCCGACGCTGAACCGCATCGACCGCCATCACCGTCGCATACCGCTGCTCACGCAACCGTCCACGAACCCCGACCGCGATGAAACCCGGCGTACTCAACGCACGCCGAACCACCACCGGCTGACCCGCGCTGATCGACTCGATCACCCACGCAGGCGCCTGCGCAGGCAACTGCTCCGGGGTCATCCCCCACAGCAGGTCGTGAGCCAGAAACGTGTTCACCACTGCGCTCTCAGCAGTTGGCGAACCGTGCTCGACGCGGCGCGGTTGCTCGCGCCCAAGCGGCTGCTCAAATCGCGACCGCTTGCGGCAACATCGCCAATCGCCAGATTCAGGCATTCCGTCACCCGCGCCAGATCCGCTGATGTTGGCTGCTCAATCTGGTCCACCGACAAGGTTTCCCACAGCAAACCGAGACTGGCGTAACTGTCGATGTCATACGCCATCGGCGGCACGCTGGCGGCCAGTGCTTCCAGTTCTTCGACACTGCGCAAGGTCACCCGCGCCGCTGACGCCTTGCCCATCGCATGCACCATCACGCCCGGATCACGCAGGGCGATCAGCCGGTTAGCCTGGTAGCCATGAGCCAAAAACGCTCCGGACATCGCCTTGCCTACCAGCAAACCAATCACGGCGTGGCCAGCCAACCGGGCGCGGGCATAACTGTCCGCCGCGCCCGCCAAGGCCTGATGAATGCCCAGCGCTTCTTCGCGCCGACCGTAAGCCTGACTCGGCACATCGATGATCGCGATCACGGCGCGCTTATGCGATTTATCAGCGTCAGCCACGATGATTTCATCCACAGCCTTGGCCAAGCCCCAACCTTCCAGCAAACCCACTTCACCGTTGCGAGCGCGGACGAAGCGGTTGTCGGGATCTGCCACCACCGCGACAAACCGGACCGGTTGTTCACCCACCACACCATCAGCGGCTTTCAGTGATGCAGGCAAACCCTCCACCGGTTTCGCGCCTGCACTCAAGGCGTTGAACCAGTTCAAACCTCTCAGGGAATACGAACTCATGAGCGCTCTCCTTGATACAGATCGCGAACCGTTGCCGCATCGATTTGCGGCTCGGCGTCCAGGCGGGCCAGTCGTTGCAGGAACAGATCGGCCTGACGACTGCGTTGTTGTTCCGGCAAGCCCTGTTGCAGCAAGTCACTGACCTGTTGCCGGACCTGCGCCACGTCGTCAGCAACAAAGCGATCCACCAGACCGCTGGCAAAGCGTTGCTCGCCACCGGTCAGGCTCCAGATGAACGGACGGTCGCGGGAGTCGTATTCCTCAAGCCCGGCTTCCTGTTCGATCACCTGCGGGCCGTTCAGGCCAAGACGCGCTTCCTGAGTCACCAACAAATAGCTGCACAACCCGGCGGCAATCGACATCCCGCCAAAGCAGCCGACGCTGCCCGCCACCACGCCGATCACCGGTTGGTACTGGCGCAGATCGACAATCGCCGCATGAATGTCGGCAATCGCCGCCAACCCGAGGTTGGCTTCCTGCAAGCGCACGCCGCCGGTTTCCAGCAGCAACACGGCGCGGGTTGGAATGCCGTTGCGGTTGTCTTCAGCGGCGAGTTCCAGCGCACCGGCAATCTTCGCCCCGCCGACTTCACCGAGGCTGCCGCCCTGGAAAGCGCCTTCGATGGCGGCGATCACCACCGGCAAACCGCCGAGGCTGCCCTTGGCAATCACCACGCCGTCATCAGCTTGCGGCACCACGCCCTGGCGCGACAGCCAGGGCGACATGACGCGTTGAAACGGGTCGAGCAATTCGCGGAAGGTACCGGCATCGAGCAAGGCTTTCGCCCGTTGCCGCGCGCCGAGTTCGATGAAGCTGCGTCTTTGTAGGTATGGCTGGGGGAGCGCTGCACTGTCAGTCATGGCCGATCTCCTCAAAGCCTTGTTCCAGACGCAAGCGCACCACACCGGGGGTCGCGCCGAAATCGTGGATATCGATGGCCATTGCCGGTGGTGTCTGGCCGTCGAACATCCGTGCGAACAGATGCTGCCAGCGTTGTTCGGCGCCATTGACCGAGGTCTGCACCTTGATGGTCAGCTTGCCGGTCTGACCCGGTTCGATCAGCACTTCCAGATCGCCCGAGCCGACACAACCCACCAGCGTACGACCGCGTGGCGGCTGCCCGGCGGGGAATTCAAAGGATAAGGTTTCCATCAAAACGCTCCCTGGTTGATGCCGTCAGCCGACGCAATGCGGTCGATAAACAGGCAGGCTGCGAGCAAGTCCGCAGCGCCGCCGGGCGAGGCATTCAACGCGATTAATTGTTCGTCCAGCTCATGCAAGCGCCGGCGACCGGCAAGGCTGGCGCTGCCACCCGCGTCGAGCACTGCCTGGGCGCCGAGTTGCATGGTGTGCAGGCCTTGTTCGCCGGCGCGGTAGAGCACGCAGGTGTCACTCAGTTGAGTCATGATCGCCAGCAGCGCATCGAGCCGGGCGTTCTGTTCGCCATGGCCGGCGGCGCGGCTGCGTTTGAGTTGCGGCAGTGCGCGTTGAATCACCGAAGGGAAACCGAGTTGCGCTTCTTCACGGGCACCACGCGCGCCGTAGCGTTGGGCGACTTGCGCGCCGTGGCTCAGAGGACGCGGGGCGAAACGGTCGCCGAGTATCGCCAGTCGGGCGGCGCGCAGCGTCACCGTGCTTGCGTGGATATTCGAGCAGTCCAGCGCGGCGGCAGTGACCAGCAGGCCCAACGCCCAGATCGCGCCCCGATGTGTATTCACACCGTTAGTGGTGGCGAGCATGGTTTGCTCTCCTTCCCGGCCAATCCGCCCAATCGCTTCGCGCAGCGGTACACCGACTTCGCCAAACGCGATGGCCGATTCCGCCATTTCCTTGAATGCTGGCCAAAGCGACAACGCCGAAGCGTGCATCAGCCCGAGGTGCAAATCGGTGTGTGCGCCGTTGCCGCGACGATCCACCAGCGCCGGTTTCGGTGACAGGTCCGCTTCGTCGATCAGCGCGTCCACTGCCAGGTCCGCCAGCCGTTCGGCCAGCGACAGAGGTTTGGGTTGCAGGTTGAATGCGTGCATTACCAGCTCCTGAACTTGGCGGGCGGGTTGTAGAGGCCACCGGACCACTCGACCAGATCGGCCACGCTTTTGGCGGCGAGCAATTCGCGGGTGGCGTCGGTGCGACGGATGCCGAGGTCTTCAGGCAAGGCGATCAAGCCTTCGCGACGCATCCGGGCGGTGTCTTTCGGGTTGTGACGCAGGCCGATGGCAGTCACCCCAGCGACGGCGGCGATCATCGCCTGACGCTCTTCCAGCGAACGCGCCTTGTACAAATAGGCGATGCCTTCTTCGGTCAGCAGGTGGGTGACGTCGTCGCCGTAGATCATGATCGGCGCCAGCGGCATGCCGCTTTTCTTCGCCACTTCAATCGCGTCGAGGGTTTCGACGAAGGTCGGTTTGCCGCCCTCCTGGAAGGTCTCGACCATTTGCACCACGAGTTTTTTGCCGCGTTCGAGCAAGGGTTCCGGCGCATCGCCGTGGCGCATGTCGAGCCAGGCCGGCGTGCCGTGACGCCGCCCACGCGGGTCGTGCCCCATGTTCGGTGCCCCGCCGAAACCGGCCAGGCGCCCGCGAGTCACGGTGGAAGAATGGCCGTCGCCATCGACTTGCAGGGTCGCGCCGATGAACAGGTCCACCGCGTATTGCCCCGCCAGTTGGCTGAACATCCGGTTGGAACGCAGCGAGCCGTCGCGCCCGGTGAAGAACACGTCCGGCCGCGCAGCAATGTAGTTTTCCATGCCCAGTTCGGTGCCGAAGCAATGCACGCTTTCGACCCAGCCGCTTTCGATCGCCGGGATCAAGGTCGGGTGCGGGTTGAGCGTCCAGTTTCGGCAGATCTTGCCTTTGAGGCCGAGGGATTCGCCGTAGGTCGGCAGGATCAATTCGATGGCGGCAGTGTTGAAACCGATGCCGTGGTTCAGCGACTGCACGTTATGTTTTTCGTAGATCCCGCGGATCGCCATCATCGCCATCAGCACGTGCACAGGCTTGATGTGCCGTGGGTCGCGGGTGAACAGCGGCTCGATGTAGAACGGCTTGTCGGCCACCACCACGAAATCGACCCAGGACGCCGGGATGTCGACACGCGGCAGGTCAGTAACGTCATCGACAAGCTGGTTCACCTGAACGATGACGATGCCGTCGCTGAAGGCCGCTGGTTCGATCAATGCGGGCGTGTCTTCGGTGCTGGGGCCGGTGTAGATGTTGCCGGCGCGGTCGGCCATGAAACCGGCCGAGAGCACGACGTTGGGAATCAGGTCGACCACCAATCGTGCGTAGAGCTCGATGTAGGTGTGGATCGCACCGATTTCCAGCAGGCCGTCTTCCAGCAATTGGCTGATGCGCAGGCTTTGGGTGCCGGCGAAAGAGAAATCGAGCTTGCGGGCGATGCCGCGTTCGAACAGGTCCAGATGCTCGGAGCGCCCGACGCTGGGCATGATCATGTGCAGGTCGTGGAGCCTGGCAGGATCGGCCTTGGCCAGGGAGCGCGAAAGGAAATCCGCCTGCTTCTGGTTGTTGCCCTCCAGTACCACGCGGTCGCCGGGCAGGATTAACGCCTCCAGCGCTGCCACGATGTTGTCGGTGGGCAGCACCACACCGTCAGCCAGGCCCTTGACCAACGCCAGACGCCGCTGCTTTTCGCTGCGCCGCCGCGTCCATCGCGAGTCGGGGGATATTGTTGTTGTCATGACCACTCCACGGGTTCGCTGTCGTGGGAGTCACCTTAGGAGGGTTGGGTGGGGGGCATCAATCAAGCAGAGAGACGGATCGTTACGGTCAGGGTAATGGTTGGCAGGACGGACGCCTTCGCGGGCAAGCCTCGCTCCTACAGGGGGTTTGTGTGCGCCCCGATCCATTGTAGGAGCGAGGCTTGCCCGCGAAGGGGCCAGTCAGACCAGCCCGGCACTCACAAGCAACTCCTCCAGCGCCAGCAAGTCAGGCACTTTGGCCACTTGATCACCCACCTGCACCGCCGCCTGTTCCAGCGCACACAACGGCACATCCACATAGCTGAGCTGGCTGTCGAGCTTGTAGGAGCGAGGAATCCCCTGCACCAGCAACGCGATGAATTTCAGCTCCGGTCGCCCGCCGAGGGCATTGAGAATCACGATCCGCGCGCGCTCGCCAATGACGATTTTATCGCCGCATGCCGACTCAAAACTGAGCAACGGAATCTGCCGCTCCCGCCAGCTAACCCGCCCCAGGTACCACGGCGGCGTATCGAGATCGAACGCCCCCGGCTGATAGTCGATCAACTCCGCCACCGCGACGTTGGGCAAAATCAGGTTGCGGTCAGCCAGGGGCAACAGCAGCCCGGTGAGGTTGCTGGTGCGATGTTCAAGCATGGGTTTTGCTCCACAGGGCGATGCTTTCGAGCAGCACCGATTCCTGATACGGCTTGCCGAGGTAGTCGTTGACGCCAATGGCCATGGCGCGGTCGCGGTGTTTCTGGCCGGTGCGCGAGGTGATCATGATGATCGGCAGGTGTTGCAGTCGCTCGTCGGCGCGCACTTGGGTGGCGACTTCGAAACCGTCCATGCGCGGCATTTCGATGTCCAGCAGCATCAGGTCCGGCATGTGATCTTCGAGCAGCAGCATGGCATCGACGCCGTCCTTGGCCGTCAGCACGTTCATGCCGTGGCGTTCGAGTAAACGACTGGTGACCTTGCGCACGGTGACCGAGTCGTCGACCACCATGACCAGCAAGGGCTTGTGCGGCTCGGGTTCGGGGTCTTGAAGCAGCCGTCGTTGCGGCACCTGCGCCTGCATCGCGCGGATCGGCGCCAGCAGATCGATAATCAGCACCACGCGGCCATCGCCCAGAATCGTCGCCCCGGACAAACCCTGCACCGCCGCAAATTGTGGGCCGAGGCTTTTCACCACAATCTCGCGGGTGCCGGCCATGGCATCGACCTGCACCGCGATGTGGCGCTCGTTGCATTGCACCAGCAACACCGGCAACGGCAGGCTCTGGCCCAGCAGTTTCGGGCGTGTACTGGTTTTCAGCAGTTCACCGAGGTAACACAGTTCATAGTGCTGCCCGGCGTATTTGTAGGTCGGCGGATCGAGCCGGTAATGCCCTTCGAGTTCGTTGGGCAACACACGCACGATGCCGTCGATGGTGTTCAGCGGGATCGCATATTGATCCTCAGCGCACTGCACCATCAGCGCCCGGTTGACCGACACGGTGAACGGCAGGCGAATGCGAAAATGCACGCCCTGCCCCGCCACAGAGTCGATGCTCATCGTGCCGCCGAGTTGCCGGACTTCTTCATGAACCACGTCCATGCCCACGCCACGCCCGGAAATCTGGGTGATTTTCTCGGCCGTGGAAAACCCCGGCTGCAGGATGAACTGCAGCACGTCGCGGTCGCTGATGTCGCTGTCAGCGGCGAGCAACCCGCGCTTGACTGCCTTGCGCCGCACCGCGTCCAGCGGCACGCCGGCGCCGTCGTCGCGGATGTCGAAAATGATGTCGCCGCCCTCGCGGGACAGGTCGAGGGTGATCCGCCCTTGCGCCGGTTTTCCGGCCGCGATGCGCACGTCTGCGGATTCGAGACCATGGTCCACCGCGTTGCGCAGCATGTGTTCCAGCGGCGCGGCCATGCGTTCGAGGACGTTGCGGTCCATCTCGCCTTCGGCGTTGCCGACCACGAATTCCACCTCCTTGCCCAGCTCGCTGGAGACCTGGCGGACGATGCGCTTCAAGCGCGGCAACATCCGCTCGAACGGCACCATGCGCGAGCGCATCAGGCCTTCCTGCAATTCGGTGTTGATGCGGCCTTGCTGTTGCAGCAGGTTCTCCGCGTCCTGATTGCGCCGGTCGAGGGTTTCCTTGAGGTCAAGCAGGTCGGATGCGGATTCGAACAGCGCCCGCGACAGCTGCTGCAACTGCGAGTGACGGTCCATTTCCAGCGGGTCGAATTCTTCGTAGCCCGAGCGTTCAGCGTCGACTTGCTGGCGGCTGAGAATCCTGCCCTGGGTTTCGGTATCGAGCCGGCGCAATTGGTCGCGCATGCGCTCGATGGTGGTTTCCATTTCGTTCAGCGCCACGCGCGCATCGTTGACCTGCTGTTCGATGCGACCACGGAAGATCGAAGTTTCCCCGGCCAGGTTAACCAGATCGTCGAGCAGTTCCGCCGAGACCTTGACCATGTCGGCACCGGTATCGGCTTGTGGCGCAAGCGGCTCGACCTTGGGTGCAACCGGTGTGGCAACGGGTGTTTCCAGCACTTCCGGATGGCTGAAATTCCTGATCGCATCGATCAGCCGATCCGCTGGTGGCAACGGCTGACCGGCGCGGGTCGCGTCGAGCATCTGCGCCAGTCGGTCATGGCTGCTTTGCAGCAGGCCGAACAGCGCGGCGGTCGGTTTCAACACACCGGCGGACAAGCCTTCGTAGAGAAATTCCAGCTCATGGGCGAGGTCGCCGATCGGGCCGATTTCCACCATCCGCGCACCGCCCTTGAGGGTGTGCAGATCGCGCAGCAGAGTTTCCATTTCCTGACGATTGGCAGGTTCGGCCTGCCAGCGAACCAGCGCCGCGCCGGAGTTTTCGATGATGTCGAAACCTTCCTCGAGGAAGATCTCCAGCAACTCCGGATCATGCCCCGGCGAGTCCTCGGCCCGCACAGGCTCGGCGACTTCTGGCGCACTGGCGTTGCCTTGGCGGAACTGGCGAATGGCTTCGATCAGCTCACCCGGATCCCCCAGTGGCTTGTGGTGCTGCAATTGCTCAAGCAGTTGCGCCAGTCGGTCATGGCTCTGCTGCAACAGCTGCGCCAGGGTTTCGTTGTGGCAGTAACGGCGATCGACAAGCCCTTCGTAAAGGCTTTCCAGCTCATGGGCGAGGCCTGCGACCGGCTCGACTTCGGCCATACGCGCACCGCCCTTGAGCGTGTGCAGATCCCGCTGCAACGACAGCAACGGCGCGGCGTTGTCCGGGTCTTTCAGCCAGCGCTGCAAGGCCTGACCGGCGCTTTCGAGGATGTCCACCGCTTCTTCGAGGAAGATCGAAACGATCTCGTCGTCGAGATCAACAGCGCTGTCCACTGTAGGAGCCGGCTTGCCGGCGATGGTCGTTAACGATGACGCGTTTTCACTGGATGAATGCGGCGCCTGTGAGTCCATCGCCGGCAAGCCGGCTCCTACAGGGGTTTGTGCCAGTTCGGCGGTGGCGCTGCTTAGTTCGCGAATGCTCAGGGTGCGGCTGCCGTCGCTGCGGATCAGGCCCATGGCCGATGGGTCGAGGCTCTCATCGAGCAAGCCGCGCAAGGCCCGGATGCGCTCCGGTTGCGGGCTGACTTCCTGACCGGCCGCGAGTTCGTCGAGCATGTTGATCAGCGCTTCGTGGGCACTTTGCGCCTCATGGAAAAACGCCTCGCTGACCGCCAGGCTGCTTTCTTCCACGGCGCCGTAGAGATCGAGCAAGGCTTCGCAGAGCTCATCCACCGGATGCAGATCGGCAAGGTGCGCGCCTTCGCCGAGGGTGGTCAATTCATCCAGAAGCGCGCTGAGTTCCTGACGTTCACCGGGGTGCTGCTGCCAACGCTGCAACAGGCTTTCGGCGTCCAGCAGGATGTCCATGCCCTGGGCCAGGAAATTGTTGATCAACTGCGGATCGCGCTTGGTTCTGAGCGCCATGCTCGGCGTGCTCAACAGGGCTTCCAGGCGTTCAGCCAGCAGCGCCTGAGTTCTTTCGATCAACGAACGGGCCCCGGGAATCTCGGCCAACGGATCGACCTTGAGCTGTCGCAGCCCGACGCGGAACACGCCTTCGGCCTCCAGCAGCAGTTCGACTTCGTCGAGGTCCAGCGCGATCAGGTGCGCCTTGTATTCACGAGCCAGTTTGTCCAGCGGCGTCGCCAGCTCGGCAATCGGCAACACGCCGGCCATCGACGCGCTGCCTTTGAGCGTGTGCAAGGCACGTTGCAGTTCGTCGCTGGCCTGCAACGGCACATGTTCGGCGGCCTGATCGAGGAAGCGGTTGAGGCTGGCCAGATGGGTTTCGGCTTCGTTGCGGAAGATCTCCAGCAGCAACGGATCGAGGGCGGCGACATCCTGCACGTCCTCATCGGCCAACGGCTTGTCACCCTTGGCGAGTGCGTGTGCGCGGGCGGCCAATTGGTCGACGTCGTTGCGCTGACGCTGAGCATTGCCGGCAAATTCAGCCACCAGCTCCGGCAGCAGGTTCAATACATCGCCGAGCAATTGCTGCACCGCCGGCCCCGGTTCAACGCTGCGTTCCAGCACGCGGTTGAGCAGGTTTTCCACGGCCCACGCCAGTTCACCCAGCACCAGCGCGCGCACCATCCGGCCACTGCCTTTGAGGGTGTGGAAAGCTCGGCGCAGTTCGCCCAGGGTCGATTCGCTCTCGGGGTTGGCCGCCCAGCGCGGCAAGTATTCCCGGAGGATTTCCAGGACCTCGTCAGTTTCTTCGAGGAAGACTTCGCGCAGTTCATCGTCCACCGGTTCTTCACCCGGAGGCGGTGGCAACAGGCTGCCCGGCGTATTCAGGGCGGGTGGATTGACCGCCGACACCGGGTTGGCGAGGACATCGGCCAGGGTCTGGACGACGTCGGGATCGTCCAGTTCCTGCTGGTCCTGCATCACCTGCGCCTCACTCGGGCTTAGCACTTCATCCAGCACAGGGACATTGTGTTCACTGGGGAAAAAGCCGAGCGCTGCCAGGCTCTTTTCCGCAACGTCGAGCAATTGTTCACCGGACGCTTCAGCGTCGTCGCTCAGACGTTCAAGGTAATACTCGATGCTGGTGATGACGTCGGCCAGGCTGTCCAGCGCCTGCCAGCCAGGCTGGTCCGGGTCGAGCAGCAGATGCTCGCGGATAAAGTGATTGCAGGCGTCGATCAGGCTCGCCGCACGGCTCAGCGGGATCATCGCCAGCGCGCCGCGCACCTGAGTGAGCAAGGCCGGCAACGGTTGCAAATGCTGGCGGTCCCAGTCGGCGTCGATGTAGTCGACGATCATGTCCTTGGCCTGTTGCAGGCAGATGCGTGCTTCCTTGATCACGATCTGGTGGATCTGCGTCAGGTCGGTGGTCGGCAAGCGGCTGTCTTCCTGGCTCTCCGGCTCGACCGTGCCGACCATCCCGGCGAGTGTCGCCTCGACGTAGAGCAAGGCGCCGGCGACATCCATCAGGATCGCGTCGTTGGGTTCGCGTTGCCCCTGAGCGAGGCTCAACACCACCGCGAGCTGATCGATGATGACCTTGCGCGGCTGACCAAAACCGAGCACCGCCAGGGTGTCGGCGATTTGCCGCAAGGGTGCCAGCAAGCTATCGAGGTCTGAGGCATGCTGGCGGTCGCTGCGCACGAACAGGTCGAGGCGTTCCTTGACCCGCACCAGTTCTTCGCACAGCGCGGCCAGCACCGAGCGCATGGCATCGCGATCTGGGCCGGCCAGCCGCGCCCGTTCTTCGTCGACCATCGCGCTGTCAGGCAGCGCATCGTCCAGTCCATAGCGATCTTTCATGGTCAGCATCTGCCCGGTGGGGTGTTCGGCTTTGGCGATGTAAAACAGCAAACTCTTGAGCAACTCCGGCGGCGCCGGCTGATTGATCGCGCACATGCCCTGTTCAAGCAGGCGCTTGAGTTCTTTGTCGGCGTCCTTGAACAGGCTGCGCAGGGCCGGGCTGTTGGCGATCGAGCCGCCGCGCATGCCTTCGACCAGCGCCGAGGCAACGTGCCACAACGGGCTCAGCGGCGCATTTCCGCACAGCCCTTCGAGGCGTAAAAATACGGTGCTCAGGTAACCGAGATGGGTGTCGTCATCCTGCTCGCGCAGCAACCCGACCAGGGCCATCTGCAACATCTGGCGCAATTTGCGCAGCACGTTCGGCAGGTCCGCCGGCTCCAGCAGCGCCAGCGCCTCGTCATCCAGTGGCGGCAAGTCCGGTAATTGCGGGGTGAACAGGCTGGTTTCCGATAACAGGCTTTCGCCACGGGCACTGCGCAGGTCGTTGATCAACGGCAACACCACCAGCGGCAGGTCGCGGCGCGCGCCTTGTACGCGGTCGAGATAGATCGGCAGTTGACCGATCGCTTGCAGCAACAAGTGGATCGCCTCGTCGCGATGGATGACGCGGTTCTGCTGCAAGGCGGCGGTCAGTTGTTCCATTTCTTCGGCGAGCAGGGCCGCGCCGTAGAACTCGACCATCTGCAAGCTGCCGTGAACCTGATGGATGCACGCCAGGCATTCACTGAGGGCGTGCGTCGCCTGAGGGTCATCAAGCAACGTTTCAATCGCCTGGTGAGCCACTTTCAGTGTTTCGGCAATCTCGCCTTTGACCCACTCGAGGGCCACATAGTCGTGCCGATCACCCATAACCACTCCGTTCATCGTTCGAACGCCCTCGGGCGCCTCACACTTTATCCACAGTCTGCGCCTTGGCGGCCGGCAAGGTGAAACCGGACACCGAACGTCGCAGCTGGCTGGCCATTTTCGCCAGGTTGCCGATGCTCTCGGCCGTGGCGGTGGAACCGGACGAGGTCTGCGTGGTGATCTGCTGGATCACGTTCATCGTCAGGGAAATCTGCCCGGCCGAAGACGTCTGCTGTTGTGCCGCGTTGGAAATACTCTGGATCAACGCCGCGAGGGTTTTCGACACGCCTTCGATTTCTTCCAGAGCCACACCGGCATCCTGCGCCAGACGCGCGCCACGCACCACTTCGGTGGTGGTCTGCTCCATGGAAATCACCGCTTCGTTGGTGTCGGCCTGGATCGCCCGCACCAGGGTTTCGATCTGCCGCGTCGCGGCGGACGAGCGCTCGGCCAACCGTTGCACCTCGTCGGCCACCACCGCAAAACCGCGCCCGGCATCACCGGCCATGGAGGCCTGGATCGCGGCGTTGAGTGCAAGAATGTTGGTCTGGTCGGCAATGTCATCGATCAGGCTGACAATGTCGCCGATCTCTTGCGAAGACTCGCCCAGGCGCTTGATACGTTTGGCGGTGTCCTGGATCTGCTCGCGAATGTTGTCCATGCCGTGGATGGTGTTGTGCACCACCTCGTTGCCCTTGTTGGCGATTTCCACCGAGCGCTCGGCCACCGCCGAGGATTCGGCGGCGTTGGCCGACACCTGATCGATGGACTGCGCCATGTCGTTGATCGCGGTGGAGGCTTCGCTGATTTGTTGCGCCTGATGCTCCGAGGCCTGCGCCAGGTGCATGGCGGTGGCCTGGGTTTCCTGCACGGCGGCGGCGACCTGGCCGGCGGTGAGGTTGATCGTCGCCACCAGATCGCGCAGCTGGTCCACGGAATAGTTGATCGAATCGGCGATGGTCCCGGTGAAGTCTTCGGTCACCGAAGCGGTCACGGTCAGGTCGCCGTCAGCCAGGTCTTCGATTTCGTCGAGCAAGCGCATGATCGCGTTCTGGTTGCGCTCGTTCTTCTCGGCGGTTTCGCGCAACTGACGATTGGTCTCGCGCACCATCACCATCCCGATAAGGATGATCGACATCAGCGCCGCCAGACCCAGTACGTAGCCACCAATGGTGTCTGTATTGCGCCCGCTGGCGAGGTTTTCGAACCCGGAGGCCAGGTGCGAGGCTTCGTCGAGCAGGGTTTGCGACAGGCTGAATATGTTGGTCGCCGATTCGCGGACCTTGAACAGTTCCGGCGAGGTTTCGAGGATTTCATCCACCGAACCCGAGACGAATTCGAACAGCTCGGAAATCTCGATCAAGCGGGCACGGGCATCGTGGTCTTCGACCTGGCTGACTTTCAGTGCCGGATTGCCCTGGAGCATACCCGTGAGCACCAGGCCGAAACGCGCGGCGTCGCGGCCAAACGCGTCGGCGGCCTGTTGCGAATTTTCGTCGCCGGACAGCACGGTGTTTACCGCGCCGAGGATACGTTCGGCCAACAACGACTGACGCTGGGCCATCGCCACCTGAGCGGCGGGCGCGCCGCGTTGCAGGAGTATTTCGACGACTTTTTCGTACTCGACCTGCAACTGCGGCACGGTTTCAGCGAGGGTGGCGGCGACTTGATGCAGCGACAAAACCGTCTGTTCGCTGGATAGGATCGCGTCGGTGTTTTTCAGCACGCGCTCCCAATCCAGCTGCACGGCGCGCATTTCCGGGCGCACGGCGGACGGTGCCGGCGGCAGCCCGGTGGAAGGGTCGCCCTTCTTCAGATAACCCCAGCGCTGGGCGAAATCGTTGCGCGCATCGCTGAGCAACTTGAACGCCGCGGCCTTGCCGGCGGCGGCTTCAGTGGCGTTTTTGGCGATGCGCTGGGACAGCACGCGCAGCTCACCGGCGTGGCCGATGTACTGTTTATCGTACGAGGCCTGGGTGTTGAGGTAAGCGAAGTTGGCGAACAGCAGCATGATGAAGACAATCAGCGCGATGAACAGCGCGATGATCTGCGAGCGGCTGCGCGATCCTTCTGGCTTGCCTGTTTTAGCTTTTATCATCGGTCCTCGCCTGTACTACCCAATTCACCCAAGCCCCTGTAGGAGCGAGGCTTGCCCGCGAAGCAGGCGAAGCGGTCTTGCAGGAATACCGCGTTATCGTTCTTCGCGGGCAAGCCTCGCTCCTACAGGATCGGCGTTGCCGCGTTTACAGCGCTACGTGCATGAAGCTTTGCGACCGCACCAGCGCAAACGGGCTGAACACCTGCCAATTCTGCTCACGCTGAAACCGGCCCTTGATGAACGGTGCAATCGGGCCACTCAAGTTATCCACCGGCTCCAGGCTGTCCTGGGCAAAGTGCTGAAGGCCGAACACCTCATCGACCATCAACCCGGCAAACACCTCGTTATGCTCCACCACCAGCACCCGCCGCTGCTTGCGTACCGCCGATAATTCGTGCCCGAAGAAGGCACTCAAATCCATCATCGGCAGCAAACGCCTACGCAGGTTGGCCACGCCCTTGACCCAAGGCTTGACCCCCGGCAACTGGGTGAAGCGCGGTTCATGCAGGACTTCGCTGACTTCACCCATCGGCGCGACGTACCACGCCTCGCCCAAACGAAAACCGATGCCGCTCCAACTGTCCTGTCGGGTTGGCTGCGACGGCAGATCCGCCGCCAGCAGACGACAGCGCTGGTCGATCTGCAGCAGCAGTTCGAAGGCGGTCAACGACTCGGTCATGGTCGGGTGATCAACCGGCCAGCACGTTGTTCAGGGTTTTGATCAGGGTGTCTTCGTCGACCGGTTTGGTCAGGTAATCCTTGGCGCCCTGGCGCGTGCCCCAGACCTTGTCGGTTTCCTGATCCTTGGTGGTGATGATGATCACCGGGATGTGCCCGGTTTCCGGGTCTTTGGTCAACTGACGGGTCGCCTGGAAACCGTTGAGGCCGGGCATGACGATGTCCATCAGCACGGCGTCGGGTTTTTCCTGACGGGCCAGGGCCACGCCGTCGGCGCCGTTTTCGGCTTTCAACACTTCATGACCGTGCTTTTCCAGCATGCCGGTCAGTTTGTACATTTCGGTCGGCGAATCATCGACGATCAGAATACGTGCCATGGTTTTCCCCATTCTTGTCGACGCCGGGCCCGCTGGCCGAGCGTCACTGTGCGTGTCCTACTGCGGCAAAACGGCGGCGAAGCCCGGTACATGGGCCTGGATCGCGTTAAGCAGTTCTTCCTTGCTGAAAGGCTTGGTCAAAAACTGGTCGGAGCCGACGATGCGCCCCTTGGCCTTGTCGAACAACCCGTCCTTGGACGACAGCATGATCACTGGCGTGGACTTGAACGCACTGTTGTTCTTGATTAAAGCGCAGGTCTGATAGCCATCCAGACGCGGCATCATGATGTCGACAAAGATGATGCCGGGATGATGATCGGCAATCTTCGCCAGCGCATCGAAACCATCGATGGCCGTAATGACTTCACAACCCACATTCTTCAACAGCGTTTCGGCGGTGCGACGAATCGTCTTCGAATCGTCGATCACCATGACCTTCAAGGCGCTGGAATGCTGGCCCATAAATGCTCTACCGTCGCCTTTGCGAATCAAATTGTCCGTTTTCCGGTTACCGGCGGCTTGAAACCCTTGATACTCAAGGGCCAGCACGACATGGCAGCCTTTTTAGCACAGTCTCCAAATGCAATCTATCGGGCGTCCTTTGAAGTGGTTTTTCCTTGACCGGGAACACACTCAGCGCCACTCTGACGCCACTTTTATACGGTCCTTTGGATTGATCTTTTGTGGGAGCGAGCCTGCTCGCGATGGTCGTCAACGATGACGCGTGCCAGCAGGATAAGCGCGGTGTCCTGAAGTCCATCGCGAGCAGGCTCGCTCCTACAGGGGACTTACACAGGCCTCCCCCACTTCAGAGGAAAAACCCATGAGCGTTCGCGTCGGGATTGTCATGGATCCCATTGCCAGCATCTCCTATAAAAAGGATAGCTCGCTGGCCATGCTGCTGGCCGCACAGAAGCGCGGCTGGGAACTGTTCTATATGGAACAGCGCGACTTGTATCAAGGCGAAGGTGAAGCCCGGGCGCGGATGCGGCCGCTGAAAGTTTTTGCCAACCCGGAAAAATGGTTCGAGCTGGAAGACGAGACCGACGCGCTGCTGAGCGATCTGGACGTGATCCTGATGCGCAAGGATCCGCCGTTCGACATGGAGTTCGTCTACTCCACTTATCTGCTCGAGCAAGCCGAGCGCGCGGGCGTGCTGGTGGTCAACAAGCCGCAGAGCCTGCGTGACTGCAATGAAAAACTGTTCGCCACATTGTTCCCGCAGTGCACGCCGCCGACCGTGGTCAGCCGCCGCGCCGACGTGCTGCGTGAGTTCGCGGCCAAACATGGCGATGTGATCCTCAAGCCGCTGGACGGCATGGGCGGCACCTCGATTTTCCGTCACCGCGCAGGTGACCCGAACCTGTCGGTGATCCTGGAAACCCTGACCGCGCTGGGCACCCAGCAGATCATGGGCCAGGCGTACCTGCCGGCGATCAAGGACGGCGACAAACGCATCCTGATGATCGACGGCGAGCCGGTGGATTATTGCCTGGCGCGGATTCCGGCGGCCGGCGAAACCCGCGGCAACCTCGCCGCCGGTGGTCGTGGCGAAGCCCGTCCGCTGAGCGACAAGGATCGCTGGATCGCCGCCCAGGTCGGCCCGACCCTGCGCGAGAAAGGCCTGCTGTTCGTGGGTCTCGACGTGATCGGCGAGCACCTGACGGAAATCAACGTCACCAGCCCGACCTGCATTCGCGAGATTGATAACGCGTTCGGCACCGACATCGGCGGCCTGTTGATGGATGCCATCGATCAGAAGCTCAAGGCCCGTTGATATAGAACACCCAAGATGAAACCAACATTGCGCTATCATGCGCGGCCTCTGAAAAACGCGATGTTGGTTTTCTTGTCATGACACTTCCGTCCGATCTGCCCGCTGAACTCGCCCATCGTGGCGTGCGCCCGGCTGATCGCCTCGGATTTACCCTGTTTCTAGCGGCGTTGATTCACCTGGCCTTGCTGTTGGGCGTCGGCTTTACGATGGTCGAACCCAAACAAATCAGCAAAACCCTGGAAATCACCCTCGCCACCTTCAAGAGCGAAAAGAAACCGGCGAAGGCCGACTTCCTCGCGCAGGAAAATCAGGAAGGCAGCGGCACCCTGGATAAAAAGGCGATTCCCAAGACCACCGAGGTCGCGCCGTTCCAGGACAACAAGGTGCAAAAAGTCACGCCACCGCCGGCCGCCAAGCCTGAAGTCCAGGAAGCAGCGCCCAAGGCTGCCGTGACCACCGTCGCACCGAAGCCGAAGAAAGCTGCGGCCAAGACCGAAGAGCCCAAACCTCCCACCAAACCCGCCATCGCCGCGCCGACGTTCGACAGTGAACAGCTGTCCAGCGACATCGCCAGCCTCGAAGCGGAACTGGCCAACGAACAGCAGCTGTACGCCAAGCGCCCGCGTATCCACCGCCTGAGCGCGGCCTCGACCATGCGCGACAAAGGCGCCTGGTATAAGGATGAGTGGCGCAAAAAGGTCGAGCGCATCGGTAACCTCAATTATCCGGATGAAGCGCGGCGTAAACAGATTTACGGCAATTTGCGCTTGATGGTCTCGATCAACCGCGACGGCTCGCTTTTTGAAGTATTGGTACTGGAGTCGTCCGGGCAACCGCTGCTGGATCAGGCAGCGCAGCGAATTGTGCGGCTGGCTGCGCCGTTTTCGCCGTTTACCGGGGATTTGTCGGACATCGACCGACTGGAAATCATCCGCACCTGGAAATTTGCACGCGGGGATCGCCTCTCCAGCAACTGACCGAAGGATTGCGGTTGTTTTGACCGACGCCTTCGCGGGCAAGCCTCGCTCCTACAGGTTTGCGGAACATGCAAAACCTGTAGGAGCGAGGCTTGCCCGCGAAGAGGCCCTCAAGCAAACAGACATCAAAAAGACACCCACGCAGGCATTTCCTGTGCATCCCCAGCTTGTCAGTTCGCCCCTCCAACGCCACACTAGCGCTCATGAAGAACGTCAGCCCAAGCTACCTCAAGCATCACTTCCTGATCGCCATGCCTCACATGGCCGACCCGAACTTTGCCCACACCTTGACCTACATCGTCGAGCACACGGCCAATGGTGCGATGGGGCTGGTGGTCAACCGTCCGCAAGACCTGAATCTGGCCGATATCCTCGAGCAATTGCGCCCCAATATCGAGCCGCCGCTGCTCTGCCAGCATGTGCCGATCTTCATCGGCGGCCCAGTGCAGACTGATCGCGGTTTTGTCCTGCACCCCTCGGGCAAGCAATTTCAGGCGACCGTTGATCTGGAAGGCGACCTCTCGTTGTCCACCTCCCAGGACGTATTGTTCGCCATCGCCGATGGCGTCGGCCCGGCAAAAAGCCTGATCGCCCTCGGTTACGCAGGCTGGGAAGCCGGACAACTTGAGGCCGAACTGGCGCAGAACGCCTGGCTGACCTGCCCGTTCGATGCCGACATCCTGTTCAACACCAGCAGCGAACTGCGCCTCGAAGCAGCGGCCAAGCACTTGGGCGTCAACCTCAGCCTGCTCACCAGCCAGGCGGGACACGCCTGATGGCCCTGCGGCTGATTCTGGGTTTCGACTACGGCACCAAACAGATCGGCGTGGCGGTCGGCCAGGTGATTACCGGCCAGGCCCGCGAGCTGTGCACCTTGAAGGCACAAAACGGCGTGCCCGACTGGAATCAGGTCGAAGCGCTGATCAAAGAGTGGAAACCCGATGCCGTGGTGGTCGGCCTGCCGCTCAATATGGACGGCACGCCCAGCGACATGTGCCTGCGCGCCGAGAAGTTCGCCCGCCGCCTCAACGGCCGCTACAACCTGCCCTTCTATACCCACGATGAACGCCTGACCACGTTTGAAGCCAAGGGCGAACGACGTGATCGCGGCGGGCAAAAGGGCAGTTACCGCGACAACCCGGTCGATGCCATCGCCGCCGCCCTGCTGCTGCAAGGCTGGCTCGATGAAAACAGCGCACTGTTCGAATCCTGAAGAGCCGTAACAAGCGACTCTCTATAGCGACAACCCGAGCCACCGCCAGCAGCACCCGGCCCGGGCCCAAGAAGGAGCAACCATGAGCCTGCCCAATCCCGCCGAACTGATCAGCCAGATGGCGATCCGTCTCAAGGCACATCTGGAACACCGTGGCATCAGCGAACCGCGCTACATCGGTATTCGTACCGGCGGCGTCTGGGTTGCCCAGGCGTTGCTCGAAGAACTGGGCAGCGACGCGCCGCTCGGCACACTGGACGTGTCTTTCTACCGTGACGATTTCAGCCAGAACGGCCTGCACCCGCAGGTGCGCCCTTCGGCGCTGCCGTTCGAGATCGAAGGCCAGGACCTGGTGCTGATCGACGACGTACTCATGAGCGGTCGCACCATCCGCGCCGCGATGAACGAACTCTTCGACTACGGCCGCCCGGCCAGCGTGACGCTGGTGTGCCTGCTGGACCTGGACGCCGGCGAGCTGCCGATCCGCCCGAACGTGGTCGGCGCGACGTTATCGCTGGCCGCCCACGAGCGCGTGAAGCTGTCCGGTCCGGAACTCAAGCTCGAACTGCAAGACCTCGCCCTTTAATTCGCCCTATTGAGAGTCCCCCTCGCGATGACGCCTCTAGAAACCAAGCGCCCGCTGCAGCTCAATGATCAGGGCCAGCTGCGCCACTTCCTCTCGCTCGACGGCTTGCGCCGCGAGCTGCTGACGGAAATCCTCGACACCGCCGACTCGTTCCTCGAAGTTGGCGCCCGGGCAGTGAAGAAAGTCCCGTTGCTGCGCGGCAAGACCGTGTGCAACGTGTTCTTCGAGAACTCCACCCGCACCCGCACCACCTTCGAACTGGCGGCCCAGCGCTTGTCGGCGGACGTGATCACCCTCAACGTCTCGACATCGTCGGCGAGCAAGGGTGAAACCCTGCTCGACACCCTGCGCAACCTGGAAGCCATGGCCGCCGACATGTTCGTCGTGCGCCACGGTGATTCCGGCGCCGCGCACTTCATCGCCGAACACGTGTGCCCGCAAGTGGCGATCATCAACGGCGGCGACGGCCGTCACGCGCACCCGACCCAAGGCATGCTCGACATGCTGACGATCCGTCGGCACAAAGGCAGCTTCGAAAACCTGTCCGTGGCCATCGTCGGCGACATCCTGCACTCGCGGGTGGCGCGCTCGAACATGCTGGCGCTGAAAACCCTCGGCTGCCCGGACATCCGCGTGATCGCGCCGAAAACCCTGCTGCCGATCGGCATCGAGCAATACGGCGTGAAGGTCTACACCGACATGACCGAAGGCCTGAAAGACGTCGACGTGGTGATCATGTTGCGCCTGCAACGCGAACGCATGACCGGCGGCCTGCTGCCGAGCGAGGGCGAGTTCTATCGCCTGTTCGGCCTGACCACCGCGCGCCTGGCCGGGGCCAAACCGGACTGCATCGTCATGCACCCGGGGCCAATCAACCGGGGCGTTGAGATTGAGTCGGCGGTGGCCGACGGTCCGCATTCGGTGATTCTCAACCAGGTAACCTACGGCATCGCGATTCGTATGGCCGTGCTGTCCATGGCCATGAGCGGGCAGACTGCCCAGCGCCAATTCGAGCAGGAGAACGTTCAGTGAAGCTCAGCATTCTCGGCGCCCGCGTGATCGATCCAGTCAGCGGGCTGGATCAAGTGACTGATATCCACATCGAAGCCTGCAAGATCGTCGCCCTTGGCGCCGCACCCGCCGGTTTTGTTGCCGTCGATACCATCGACGCCCAAGGCCTGGTGGCCGCACCGGGGCTGGTTGACCTGAACGTCGCCCTGCGCGAGCCGGGCTACAGCCGTAAAGGCTCGATCGTCAGCGAAACCCGCGCCGCCGCTGCCGGTGGCGTGACCAGCCTGTGCTGCCCGCCGAAGACCAAACCGGTGCTGGACACCTCGGCCGTGGCCGAACTGATCCTCGACCGCGCCCGCGAGGCCGGCAACACCAAGGTGTTCCCGATTGGCGCCCTGAGCAAAGGCCTGGACGGCGAGCAACTGGCCGAGCTCGTGGCGTTGCGCGATGCCGGTTGCGTAGCCTTCGGCAACGGTCTGGAAAGCTTCCGCAACACCCGCACCCTGTGCCGGGCGCTGGAGTACGCGGCGACTTTTGACCTGACGGTGATTTTCAACTCCCAGGACCATGATCTGGCCGAAGGTGGCTTGGCGCATGAAGGCCCGACCGCCAGTTTCCTCGGCTTGCCGGGTATCCCGGAAACCGCAGAAACCGTGGCGCTGGCCCGTGATCTGTTGCTGGTCGAGCAAAGTGGCGTGCGCGCGCACTTCAGCCAGCTGACCAGCGCTCGCGGCGTGGCCCTGATTGCTCAGGCCCAGGCGCGCGGATTGCCGGTGACGGCGGATGTCGCCCTGTACCAGCTGATCCTGACCGATGAAGCGCTGATCGACTTCAGCAGCCTCTATCACGTCCAGCCGCCGCTGCGCACCCGCGCCGACCGTGATGGCTTGCGTGAGGCGGTGAAGTCCGGGGTGGTTTCGGCGATTTCCAGTCATCACCAGCCCCATGAACGGGACGCCAAACTGGCGCCGTTCGGTGCGACTGAGCCGGGGATCAGCAGCGTTGAGCTGTTGCTGCCGCTGGCGATGACGCTGGTGGAAGACGGGTTGCTCGACCTGCCGACGTTGCTGGCACGCCTGAGTGCCGGGCCTGCGCAAGCCTTGCGCTTGCCGGCGGGGAAACTGGCGGTGGGTGGTGCGGCGGATATTGTGCTGTTCGATCCGGCGGCTTCGACCGTGGCCGGTGAAACCTGGTTGTCCAAGGGTGAGAACTGCCCGTTCATTGGGCATAGCTTGCCGGGCGTGGTGCGTTACACGCTGGTGGATGGGCGGATTAGCCACCAGGCTTAAGACCGCGTTGTCCCAATCGCTAGCAGGGCTAGCTCCCACACAGGATCTGTGAATTACACAAATCCCCTGTGGGAGCTAGCCTGCTAGCGATGACTTACTGGAAAGTGCCGCGATTCTGCGCGTTACGCACGGAAACCTGATCATTCAGCGTCCAGAAGTCATACAAAACCCCCAGAAAGAACAACCCGCCCGTCACCAGGTACAGCAACCCGCTGATCCACTTCCCCTGATACATCCGGTGCACGCCGAACACGCCCAGAAACGTCAGCAGAATCCACGCAACGTTGTATTCGATAGGCCCGGAGGTGAAACGCAGGTCCGCTTCACGATCCATGGCCGGGATCAGGAACACGTCGATCAGCCAGCCGATACCCAGTAAACCCAGGGTGAAAAACCAGATCGTCCCGGTCACCGGTTTGCCGTAATAAAAGCGGTGAGCACCGGTAAAACCGAAAATCCACAGCAGGTAACCGATCACTTTGCTGTGGGTATCTTGATGTGGAACGGGGTGTCGATAGGTGTTCATGAATGGCCTCGAATCACACGATAGATAAATATTCTTGAATTCTTTGTGACTTTTTTACAGGTGGCCGACGCATGGCAAATGCTACCGTGTCTCCCGTCAAACCCTTATAGCACCTGACTTCTGTCCGACAATTGCGTCTATTTGCCGCGTATTGGGCTCCGTTGACCGCCAGGTTGAATCGACCAACGGCCTCGGAATGACAAAAAAAGCTGTTATAAAGTTTCGCGCTAACCAACACGAGCCTTGCCTAATGCGTCCATTTTTCAAGACATGGCTAACCATTTGCCTTTTGATGCCACTGGCCGCCCACGCCACCAATCGTGAGCAACGTCTTCCTAACGTTAATGGTTACACCCCAAAATCCCATGTTTCTGCTCCTTCGAGCAAAAACAAACAAACTGCCAAGCAACCGACTTCGCTGAGCAAAGCCAACAGCAAGCTTGTCCCGCCGATGGCGACCAAGGAAAGCAGTAATGTGCTGAGCCGTGCCGTCAACGTCCTCGGTACACCTTACCGTTGGGGCGGCAGTAGCCCAAGTAAAGGGTTCGATTGCAGCGGCTTGGTGAAATACGCGTTCAACGACGCCACATTTGACCTGCCGCGCACCTCGAACGCCATGGCCAGCGGTCATGGCGAGAAAGTCGAACGCGGCGACCTGAAGCCGGGTGACCTGATTTTCTTCAACATCAAGAGCCGCCGGGTCAATCACGTTGCCATCTACCTGGGCAACGACCGCTTCATCCACGCACCACGCCGTGGCAAGTCGGTGACCATCGACACCTTGAAGAAACCGTACTGGGAAAGCCACTACGTGGTTGCCAAGCGGGTTCTGCCTAAAGAGAAGAACACGCTGCAGGTTGTTCAGCGTTGATTTGAAAATCCCGGGCCCAACCCGGGATTTTGCTTTGAACCTGATGCCCCCATCGCGAGCAGGCTCGCTCCCACATGTGAATGCGATCACCTGTGGGAGCGAGCCTGCTCGCGATGGCGTTTCCGGACTGGTCAAAAATTATCCGGCGACCGCGCCTTATCCCGCGCATGCTCGCGGCTGATCAAGCCCTTGGTCACCAACTCCTTCAAGCACATATCCAGCGTCTGCATCCCCAGATTCCCACCGGTCTGAATCGACGAGTACATCTGCGCCACCTTGTCCTCGCGGATCAGGTTACGAATCGCCGACGTTCCCAGCATGATTTCGTGCGCCGCGATCCGTCCGCCGCCAATTTTCTTCACCAGCGTCTGCGACACCACCGCCAGCAGCGACTCGGACAGCATCGAACGCACCATTGCCTTCTCATCCCCCGGAAACACGTCCACCACCCGGTCGATGGTTTTTGCCGCCGACGAGGTGTGCAACGTGCCGAACACCAGATGGCCAGTCTCGGCAGCCGTCAGCGCCAGGCGAATAGTCTCCAGATCACGCATCTCGCCCACCAGAATCACGTCCGGGTCTTCCCGCAACGCCGAGCGCAAGGCTGTGGCGAAGCTACGGGTATCGCGATGGACTTCGCGCTGATTGATCAGGCATTTGCGTGATTCGTGGACGAATTCGATCGGGTCTTCAATGGTCAGGATGTGGTGATGACGGTGGTTGTTCAGGTAGTCGATCATCGCCGCCAGGGTGGTGGACTTGCCGGAACCGGTCGGGCCGGTGACCAGCACCAGGCCACGGGGGGAGTCGGTAATCTTGCGAAACACTTCCCCCATCCCGAGGTCCTCCATGCTCAGGACCTTCGACGGAATGGTCCGGAACACCGCGCCGGCGCCACGGCTCTGGTTGAACGCATTGACCCGGAAACGCGCAACGCCGGGCACCTCAAAGGAAAAGTCGGTTTCCAGGTGTTTCTCGAAATCCACCCGCTGGGTGTCGTTCATGATGTCGTAGACCAGCTCCTGAACTTCCTTGTGATCCAGGGCTGGCAGATTGATGCGCCGCACATCGCCGTCGACGCGAATCATCGGTGGCAGGCCTGCCGACAGGTGCAAGTCGGACGCTCCTTGTTTGGCGCTGAACGCCAGCAGTTCAGTGATATCCATAGCACTCCTCAATTCCAGTAGAATGCCGCCAACCTCAGACCCGCTGGCGCCTCTTGAATGTCCACGATAGCAGACAACATAGCCCTGGTTAGTTCACGCATCCGGGCTGCAGCCCTCGCCGCCCACCGTGACGAACACAGCGTTCAGCTCCTGGCCGTGAGCAAGACCAAGCCCGCCGAGGCCCTGCGCGAAGCGCATGCCGCCGGCCTGCGCGACTTTGGCGAGAACTACCTGCAGGAAGCCCTGGGCAAACAGCTCGAATTGGCCGACCTGCCCTTGATCTGGCACTTCATCGGCCCCATTCAATCGAACAAGACTCGCGCTATCGCCGAGCACTTCGCTTGGGTGCATTCCGTGGATCGCTTGAAAATCGCACAACGCCTGTCCGAACAACGTCCTGCCGATCTGCCGCCACTGAACATCTGCATCCAGGTCAATGTCAGCGGTGAGGCCAGCAAATCCGGCTGCACCCCGGCCGACCTGCCGGCCCTGGCCAACGCCATCAGCGAACTGCCGCGCATCAAGCTGCGCGGGCTGATGGCGATTCCCGAGCCGACGGAAGATCGCGCCGCCCAGGACGCCGCTTTTGCTGCCGTGCAAAGCCTGCAAGCCAGCCTGAACCTGCCGCTCGACACACTTTCCATGGGCATGAGCCACGACCTTGAGTCGGCCATCGCCCAAGGCGCCACTTGGGTCCGCATCGGTACGGCCCTGTTTGGCGCCCGCGACTACGGTCAGCCTTGAACCCATGGCCGACTCTTCTATTTATAAGGACCTGACATGAGCAAAACTCGTATTGCCTTTATCGGTGCCGGCAACATGGCTGCCAGCCTGATCGGCGGCCTGCGCGCCAAAGGTCTGGACGCCGCGCAGATCCGCGCCAGCGATCCGGGCGCAGAAACCCGTGCCAAAGTGAACGCCGAACACGGCATCGAAGTATTCGCTGACAACGCCGAGGCCATTCAAGGCGCCGACGTGGTCGTTCTGGCGGTCAAACCGCAAGCGATGAAAGCCGTGTGCGAAGCGATTCGCCCGAGCTTGAAACCGGATCAACTGGTGGTGTCCATCGCCGCCGGCATCACCTGCGCCAGCATGAACAACTGGCTCGGCGCGCAACCGATCGTGCGCTGCATGCCCAATACCCCGGCGCTGCTGCGTCAGGGTGTGAGTGGTTTGTTCGCCACCGCCGAAGTCACCGCAGAACAGCGCCAACAGGCGCAAGAACTGCTGTCGGCCGTGGGCATCGCCTTGTGGCTGGATGAAGAGCAGCAACTGGACGCCGTCACCGCCGTCTCCGGCTCGGGCCCGGCGTACTTCTTCCTGTTGATCGAAGCCATGACCGCCGCCGGCGTGAAGCTCGGCCTGCCGGCGGACATCGCTGCCCAACTGACCCTGCAAACTGCCTTGGGCGCCGCACAAATGGCGGTTGCCAGCGATGTCGACGCGGCTGAACTGCGTCGCCGTGTGACATCGCCGGCGGGCACCACAGAAGCTGCAATCAAATCGTTCCAGGCTGGCGGCTTCGAAGCGCTGGTAGAAAAAGCACTCGGCGCCGCTGCGCACCGCTCGGCCGAGATGGCTGAGCAGCTCGGTCGCTAATCAGCCCTTACAAAGGAATAAATGATGCTAGGACTCAACGACGCTGCCATTTTCATCATCAAGACCCTGGGCAGCCTGTACCTGCTGATTGTGCTGTTGCGCTTCATCCTGCAACTGGTCCGGGCGAACTTCTACAACCCGCTCTGCCAGTTCATCGTCAAGGCTACCCAGCCGCTGCTCAAGCCGCTGCGCCGGGTCATCCCGAGCATGTTCGGGCTGGACATGTCCTCGCTGGTGCTGGCGCTGATCGTGCAGATGCTGCTGATCGCGGTCATCGTGTCGCTCAAAGGCTTCATGGTCGATTGGGTGCTGCTGGTGCCGTGGGCGCTGATTGCGCTGTTCTCGCTGTTTTTGAATATTATTTTCTGGGCGATGATCATCAGCGTGATTCTGTCCTGGGTCGCGCCGGGTAGCCACAATCCGGGCGCCGAACTGGTCGCGCAGATTACTGAACCGGTACTGGCCCCGTTCCGCCGGATCATTCCGAACCTGGGCGGCCTCGATATCTCGCCGATCTTCGCGTTTATCGTGATCCAGTTGCTGCAAAGCTGGCTGATTCCGCGGCTGGCGTACTTTGCCCTGATGCCGCAGGGTTTGCTCGGGCTGATCTGATACCGCGTCATCGTTCTTCGCGGGCAAGCCTCGCTCCTACAGATTTAGAGTCGATCGCGATATTGGCGAACGACACATTACCTGTAGGAGCGAGGCTTGCCCGCGAATGTAGCGCCTCGGTTCAACTGAATGAAATCAGGCCCGGCCTTTGCTTGCCGCTAACCCCACCGGTCTTTAGACTTACGCCTCATTTCAACGAGAGCAGGGTCGATGCCAACTGCCTTTCCCGCCGATTCTGTTGGTCTGGTGACGCCGCAAGTGGCGCACTTCAGTGAACCCCTGGCCCTGGCCTGTGGCCGTTCGCTCCCAGCGTATGACCTGATTTACGAAACCTACGGCACGCTGAACGCCACGGCGAGCAACGCCGTGCTGATCTGTCACGCCTTGTCCGGGCACCATCACGCCGCCGGCTTCCACAGCCCCGACGACCGCAAACCCGGTTGGTGGGACAGCTGCATCGGCCCCGGCAAGCCGATCGACACCAACAAGTTCTTCGTGGTCAGCCTGAACAACCTCGGCGGTTGCAACGGCTCCACGGGCCCGAGCAGCGTCAACCCGGAAACCGGAAAGCCGTTCGGCGCCGATTTCCCGGTGCTGACCGTGGAAGACTGGGTGCACAGCCAGGCGCGCCTGGCCGACCGGATCGGCATCAGCCAATGGGCCGCCGTGATTGGTGGCAGCCTCGGCGGCATGCAGGCGATGCAATGGAGCATCACCTACCCCGATCGCATTCGTCACTGCCTGGCCATTGCCTCGGCACCGAAGCTGTCGGCACAGAACATCGCCTTCAACGAAGTCGCACGCCAGGCAATCCTCACCGACCCCGAATTCCACGGTGGTTCGTTCCAGGAAGCGGGCGTGATCCCCAAGCGCGGCTTGATGCTGGCGCGGATGGTCGGGCACATCACTTATCTGTCCGATGACTCGATGGGCGAAAAATTCGGCCGCGGCCTGAAGAGCGAAAAGCTCAACTACGACTTCCACAGCGTCGAGTTCCAGGTTGAAAGCTACCTGCGTTATCAGGGCGAAGAGTTCTCCGGGCGTTTCGATGCCAACACCTACCTGCTGATGACCAAGGCGCTGGACTACTTCGACCCGGCGGCAAACTTCGACGATGACCTGGCGAAAACCTTCGCCGGCGCTTCGGCCAAGTTCTGCGTGATGTCCTTCACCACCGACTGGCGCTTCTCCCCGGCCCGCTCGCGGGAACTGGTGGACGCGCTGATGGCGGCCAAGAAAGACGTCTGCTACCTCGAGATCGACGCTCCGCAAGGCCACGACGCCTTCCTGATTCCGATCCCGCGCTATCTGCAGGCATTCGGCAATTACATGAACCGCATTACGTTGTGAGAAAGCCATGAGAGCTGATCTGGAAATCATCCAGGAATGGATCCCCGCCGGCAGCCGCGTGCTCGACCTCGGTTGCGGTGACGGCGAGCTGCTGACGTGGCTGCGCGACAACAAGCAAGTCACCGGCTACGGCCTGGAAAACGACCCGGACAACATCGCCGAGTGCGTGGCCAAGGGCATCAACGTGATCGAGCAGGACCTGGACAAGGGCCTGGGCAACTTTGCCAGCAACAGTTTCGACGTCGTGGTCATGACCCAGGCGCTGCAAGCCGTGCACTACCCGGACAAGATCCTCGACGAAATGCTGCGGGTCGGTCGCCAATGCATCATCACCTTCCCCAACTTCGGTCACTGGCGCTGCCGCTGGTACCTGGCGAGCAAGGGCCGGATGCCGGTGTCCGAGTTTCTGCCGTACACCTGGTACAACACGCCGAACATCCACTTTTGCACTTTCGAAGACTTTGAAGCACTTTGCCGCGAACGTGAAGCCAAGGTCATTGATCGGCTTGCCGTGGATCAACAGCATCGGCACGGGTGGGCCAGTAAGCTATGGCCTAATCTGTTAGGTGAGATCGGTATTTACCGCGTCAGCAGTCCAGGACTGCAGGATCACAAGGTCGCGGTCTGAACCACCCTATTTCAAGGAGAACGATCATGGGTCGTCTAGCGTTATTTCTACTTACTGCCTGCCTGAGCGTTACCGCCATGGCCGCCGACGTCATCAAGGGCGAGCGCAAGGAAACCTTCGGTGACGTGACGGTGCATTACAACACCTTCAACTCCACATTCCTGACACCGGACATTGCCAAGTCCGCCGAACTGATCCGCAGCAAGAACCAGGGCGTGATCAACATTTCGGTTATCAAGGAAGGCAAGCCACTGATGGCCCAGGTGAGCGGCTCGGTCAAAGACCTGACCAGCCAGACCGTGCCACTGAAATTCAAACAGATCACCGAACAAGGCGCGATCTACTACATTGCGCAATACCCTGTGGAGCAGCAGGAAGTCCGCACCTTCGATATCAAAGTGCAGACCGGCGACAAAACCAACACCATCAGTTTCCAACAAGAGCTTTTCCCCGGCCAATGATGAATTTCACGCAACTCGTACTGGCCAGCCACAACGCCGGCAAACTCAAGGAACTCCAGGCCATGCTCGGCGACTCGGTGCACCTGCGCTCGATCGGCGAGTTCAGCAGCGTCGAGCCTGAAGAAACCGGTCTGTCGTTCGTCGAGAACGCCATTCTCAAGGCCCGCAATGCCGCGCGCATTTCCGGCCTGCCGGCGCTGGCCGACGATTCCGGGCTGGCGGTGGATTTCCTTGGCGGCGCGCCGGGGATCTACTCGGCTCGTTACGCTGACGGCAAAGGCGATGCGGCGAACAACGCCAAACTGCTCGATGCCTTGAAAGACGTGCCGCAAGCCGAGCGTGGCGCGCAGTTCGTCTGCGTGCTGGCGCTGGTGCGTCACGCTGATGATCCGCTGCCGATCCTCTGCGAAGGGCTGTGGCATGGGCGCATCCTGACCCAAGCCAGTGGCGAGCACGGTTTCGGTTACGATCCGCTGTTCTGGGTGCCCGAGCGCGATTGCTCCAGCGCCGAGCTGAGCCCGAGCGACAAGAACCTCATCAGCCACCGCGCCCGTGCAATGGATCTGCTGCGCCAGCGTCTGGGCTTGAAATGACCCGTGAATCATCCGCGTCACCGCTGATCTACGGCGGCGGCGCACAATCGCCTCGGGCCGCGCTTCCCGTGCTGCCGCCCCTGGCGCTGTACATCCACATCCCGTGGTGTGTGCGCAAATGCCCTTATTGCGACTTCAACTCCCACACCGCAAGCCCCGTGCTGCCGGAAGAAGAGTACGTCGACGCCTTGCTGGCGGACCTCGATCAGGATTTGCACGCGGTTTACGGCCGCGAGTTGAGCTCGATCTTCTTTGGTGGTGGCACGCCGAGCCTGTTCAGCGCCGAAGCCTTGGGCCGTTTGCTCAAAGGCGTCGAGCAACGGATTCCGTTTGCCAGCGACATTGAAATCACCCTGGAGGCCAATCCGGGCACGTTCGAGCAAGAGAAGTTCGTCGCCTACCGCGCGCTGGGCATCAATCGGCTATCGATCGGCATCCAGAGCTTTCAGGAAGAGAAACTCAAGGCTCTGGGGCGGATTCACAACGGCGATGAAGCGGTGCGTGCCGCCGGCATGGCGCGCCAGGCCGGGTTCGATAACTTCAACCTGGACTTGATGCACGGTTTGCCCGATCAGTCGCTGGACGACGCCTTGAGCGATCTGCGCCAGGCCATCGCCCTGAAGCCGACCCACTTGTCCTGGTATCAGCTGACGCTGGAGCCGAACACGGTGTTCTGGAACCAGCCGCCTCTGCTGCCGGAAGACGACACGCTGTGGGACATTCAAGAGGCCGGCCAGGCGCTGCTCGCCGAGCACGGTTACGCACAATACGAAGTCTCGGCGTATGCCCTGCCCGGTCGTCCGGCGCGGCATAACCTCAATTACTGGAGCTTCGGCGACTTCATCGGCATCGGTGCCGGCGCCCACGGCAAGCTCAGTCATCCGGACGGGCGTATCGTACGCACCTGGAAGACGCGCCTGCCGAAGGATTACCTGAACCCGGCGAAAAGCTTCAAGGCTGGCGAGAAAGCGCTGACCAACGATGAACTGCCGTTCGATTTCCTGATGAACGCTTTGCGCCTGACTGATGGCGTGGAATCGCGGCTGTATCCAGAGCGCACCGGGCTGAGCCTGGAAAGCCTCGCCGAAGGCCGCCGCGAAGCCGAACAAAGCGGCCTGTTGCAGGTCGAACCGTCACGCCTGGCGGCCACCGAGCGCGGGCAATTGTTCCTCAATGACTTGCTGCAAACATTTCTGAGCTGATTTCAGCCGTAAGGGAAAACGAATGGATTTGATACTCGACCTGCTCGCCACCGTCTCCCGCTGGAGCCGCAGCAACCTGTCGGAAATCTCTCTGGCGCTGGTGGGCTGTTTGCTGGTGCTGTTCGGCGCGGACATCAAAGCCTGGATCGATCAACGCCTGGGTAGCATCGCCGGCGCTTTGCGCGTCCCGTTGCTCGCGCTGGTGTGCATGATCGGCAGCGGTGCCGCGCTGATCTACGCCACACCGTGGATCGTTCGTGGTTTGAGCCAGTTCAACAACTACAGCCTGGCGCCGGTGTTGTTGGTGGTGTTGGTGCTGATTGGCGTCGTCGCCGACCGCCGCTGATTTCCGAACACAAAAAAACCTGTAGGAGCAAGGCTTGCTGGCGATGGTGTGTCAGTCAACATTGATATGTCTGACACTCCATCGCCAGCAAGCCGGCTCCTACAGGTTTATAGCGTAGGGCTTAGGACTGCTTTTCGAACTTCAGGTCCCACACGCCATGCCCAAGACGTTCGCCACGGCGTTCGAACTTGGTGATCGGGCGCTCGGCCGGGCGTGGCACGCACTTGCCGTCTTCGGCCAGGTTGCGATAACCCGGCGCAACGTTCATCACTTCCAGCATGTATTCAGCGTACGGTTCCCAGTCGGTGGCCATGTGCAGAATACCGCCGACCTTCAACTTACTGCGCACCAGTTCAGCGAACGACGCCTGAACGATACGACGCTTGTGGTGGCGGCTCTTGTGCCATGGGTCCGGGAAAAACAGCATCAGGCGATCGAGGCTGTTGTCGGCCACGCAACGGTTGAGCACTTCGATCGCGTCGCAATCGTAGACCCGCAGGTTGGTCAGGCCCTGAGTCAGCACGCCATTGAGCAGCGCGCCCACACCCGGACGGTGCACTTCCACGCCAATGAAATCCTGTTCCGGCGAAGCGGCGGCCATTTCCAGCAGCGAATGGCCCATGCCGAAACCGATTTCCAGCGAACGCGGTGCCGAGCGACCGAACACCTGGTCGAAGTCCACCGGCGCGTCGGCCAATGGCAGCACAAACAGCGGCGTGCCCTGCTCCAGACCTTTTTGCTGGCCTTCGGTCATGCGCCCGGCGCGCATCACGAAACTCTTGATGCGGCGGTGTTGGCGCTCGTCGCCTTCTTCCGTCTGGATTGGCGTGTCGTTTGATTCAGTCATCAATGGCTCTTACTTGATCAGACCATCCAGCGGCGAAGAGGCGCTGGCATAGAGTTTTTTCGGCATGCGGCCGGCGAGGTAGGCCAGGCGGCCTGCAACGATGGCGTGTTTCATGGCTTCAGCCATCATGATCGGCTGCTGGGCATGGGCGATGGCCGAGTTCATCAGCACCGCCTCGCAACCCAGCTCCATGGCGATGGTGGCGTCGGAAGCGGTACCGACACCGGCATCCACCAGCACGGGAATCTTGGCCTCTTCGAGGATGATCTGCAGGTTGTACGGGTTGCAGATCCCCAGGCCCGTGCCGATCAGACCGGCCAGCGGCATGACCGCAATGCAGCCGATTTCCGCCAGTTGACGGGCGATGATCGGGTCATCGCTGGTGTAGACCATCACGTCGAAGCCTTCCTTGACCAGCACTTCGGCGGCCTTGAGGGTTTCGATCACGTTGGGGAACAGGGTTTTCTGGTCCGCCAGCACTTCCAGCTTCACCAGATTGTGACCACCGAGCAGCTCACGGGCCAGGCGGCAAGTGCGCACAGCCTCGGTAGCGTCGAAGCAACCGGCGGTGTTAGGCAGGAAGGTGTAGCGATCCGGCGACAGGACTTCGAGCAGGTTCGGTTCGCCCGGGGTCTGGCCGAGGTTGGTGCGGCGCACGGCGAAGGTGACGATCTCGGCACCCGAGGCCTCGATGGCCAGTCGGGTTTCTTCCATGTCACGGTACTTGCCGGTGCCTACCAGCAAACGCGACTGGTAAGTACGACCGGCCAGGACGAAGGGCTTGTCGCTACGAACGATGCTCATGGGAAATCCTCTGTAGGGGTGAGGTTCTTGCAGAATTCTGTGCCCTTGCGGGCCGGGCGACTAGCCGCCGCCGATGGCGTGTACCACTTCGACTGAATCGCCGTCGTTCAA
The DNA here is from genome assembly GCF_019946675.1 of Pseudomonas sp. BF-B-15. Classification (NCBI taxonomy): domain Bacteria; kingdom Pseudomonadati; phylum Pseudomonadota; class Gammaproteobacteria; order Pseudomonadales; family Pseudomonadaceae; genus Pseudomonas; species Pseudomonas sp. BF-B-15. Next base: position 21,879 of record NZ_JAGYFZ010000008.1, on the reverse strand, counting down.
TGTGGTGTCCGCATGCTGGCTGCGCGGGACGATATCCAGATTGAGTTCGACCGCTACCCGGCGTCCGGTCAGTTCCAGACGGGTCAGCAGGGCCGCAACGGTTTCACCGTCGGGCAGTTCAAGGGATTCGCCGTTCAACTGAATGCGCATGCCGGATGCCGCCATCATTTTTAGGGGCTGGCATTCTAGCCCGATCAGTCTTGGCGACCCAAGCCATTCGTCATGAAATGGACCACCCGGTCAGCTCAACCGCCAGGCGGCAAGGCCCAGACAGAGCCAACCGATCAGGAATGCCAGGCCGCCGAAGGGCGTGATGATTCCGAGCTTGCTGATACCGGTCAGGGTCAACAGGTACAAACTGCCGGAAAACAGCAGGATGCCAATGGCGAAAGAGGCGCCGGCCCACGTGATCAAACGACCCTGAATCTGCGTGGCAAGCAGTGCGACACCCAGCAATGCCAAGGTGTGCACCAATTGGTAGGTGACGCCAGTGTGGAAAATCGTCAGGTATTCAGGCGTCAGGCGGCTTTTCAAGCCGTGGGCGGCGAATGCGCCAAGGGCAACGCCGGTGAAGCCGAAGAAAGCGGCCAGCATCAGAAAGCCACGCAGCATGAAGAACTCCAGTCAGACTCGATCAACAGGGTCTGTATAATGGCCCGCTCAATGGGTTCGGCCAAGCCATCTCTATGCTGCGTTTATTTTTACGACGATTTACAAAGGCCGTGCTCTGGTTCGCGGGCGGCAGCGTATTGCTGGTGCTGATTTTCCGCGTGGTGCCGCCACCGGGCACGACGCTGATGGTCGAGCGCAAGATCGAATCCTGGTTCGACGGCGAGCCCATCGACCTGCAACGCACCTGGAAACCCTGGGATGAAATCTCCGACGACCTTAAAGTCGCGGTGATTGCCGGTGAGGATCAGAAATTCCCGGAGCACTGGGGTTTTGACCTCGGCGCGATCCGCGCAGCCCTGGCGCACAACGAGCTGGGGGGTTCGGTTCGCGGCGCCAGCACCTTGAGCCAGCAAGTGTCGAAAAACCTGTTTTTATGGTCCGGCCGTAGCTGGCTGCGCAAAGGTCTGGAAGCCTGGTTTACCGGGCTGATCGAAGTGTTCTGGCCCAAGCAGCGGATTCTTGAGGTGTACCTGAACAGCGTCGAGTGGGATGACGGGGTGTTTGGCGCGGAAGCGGCGGCTCGCCATCACTTTGGTGTAAGCGCCAAGTCGCTGTCCCGGCAGCAGGCCAGTTATCTGGCGGCTGTATTGCCTAACCCACGGGTGTGGAGCGCGAGTCACCCGACGAATTACGTCGCACGTCGCGCCGGGTGGATTCGGCAGCAGATGAGCCAGCTGGGTGGCGACAGTTATCTGCTGGGGCTCAACGATTCACGCCGGGCGCCTTGGGCCCAGTGATTGACGCTATCCCTGTAGGAGCGAGGCTTGCCCGCGAAGGCGGTGTGTCAGTCGATGATGATAGTGACTGGTACGGCCCCTTCGCGGGCAAGCCTCGCTCCTACAGGGGGTTATGCGTACTCGATACAAACAAAAACGCCCCGATCAATGATCGGGGCGTTTTTTATTGCCTTCACGCAGCTTAGGCGGCGATCGACAGCTTGAGCTTGTTCATCGCGCTCTTCTCGAGCTGACGAATACGCTCGGCCGACACGTTGTACTTCTGCGCCAGGTCGTGCAGCGTGGCTTTCTCTTCAGCCAACCAGCGCTGATAAAGGATGTCACGGCTGCGGTCGTCCAGCACTTCCAGCGCTTCGTGCAGGTTGTGATTGGAGCTGTCGCTCCAGTCGGCGTCTTCCAGTTGACGGGCCGGGTCGTACCGGTGGTCTTCCAGATAGTTGGCCGGCGACTGGAAAGCGCTGTCGTCGTCCGCTTCTGCGGCCGGGTCGAAGGCCATGTCATGGCCGGTCAGTCGACTTTCCATCTCGCGCACTTCCCGCGGCTCTACGCCGAGGCTTTCCGCCACACGATGGACTTCCTCGTTGTTCAGCCACGCCAGACGTTTCTTCTGGCTGCGCAGGTTGAAGAACAGCTTGCGCTGGGCCTTGGTGGTCGCGACTTTCACAATGCGCCAGTTGCGCAGGATGAACTCGTGAATTTCCGCCTTGATCCAGTGCACAGCGAACGAAACCAGACGCACACCCATTTCCGGGTTGAAGCGCTTCACGGCCTTCATCAGACCGACGTTACCTTCCTGGATCAGGTCAGCCTGAGCCAGACCGTAGCCGGAATAGCTACGGGCGATATGTACGACAAAACGCAGGTGGGCGAGCACCATCTGCCGAGCCGCCCCCAAATCCTGCTCATAGTAGAGACTCTCGGCCAGTTCACGCTCCTGCTCCGGCGTCAGCAATGGAATGCTGTTCACGGTGTGCACGTAGGCCTCCAGGTTCGCACCCGGGACCAGAGCATATGCAGGTTGCAAAGAATTGGTCATACGAAAAAACCTCCGTCTTACAAACTCGTGCAGTTCAGCACTGCGAAAATTGACCGGAAACCAAAAGACAAGTTCCCATAAACGCTGAAAGGTCAATACGAGCAAAATGATACTACTTAGGCGCAAGCTCCCTCAGGTGGCGTGCGACTGCAATCCATGCACCGATATACCCTAACAGCACCGCGCCAAGCAAGAGAGACAGACCGTCGGCAACTGGCACTCCGGCCAGCGCAAAATTACTGCCATACAAACCGGCCAGTCCAACCACTGCCTCGTTCAGCCAGTTCAGGCCAAACGCCAATACGCCCCAGGAAAGTATCCCCGCACCGAAGCCATACAACGCGCCCATATATAGAAAGGGCCTGCGCACATAGCTGTCAGTGCCGCCGACGAGTTTAATCACTTCTATCTCTGTGCGGCGGTTTTCAATATGAAGACGAATGGTATTGCCTATCACCAAAAGTAATGCAGAAATCAGAAGCACGGTCAGACCGAAGACAAAACGGTCACCCAGCTTGAGGATGGCTGCCAGACGCTCGACCCAGACTAGATCAAGTTGCGCCTGTTGTACCTTCGGCAGCTCGGAAAGTTTTTGTCGTAATGCTTCAAGCGCGGGCTTGTCGACTTCGTTCGGGGTCACCAGCACCACGCCTGGCAGCGGGTTTTCCGGCAGTTCCTTCAACGCTTCGCCCAGGCCGGACTGCTGCTGAAACTCTTCCAGCGCCTGATCACGACCGACATATTCGGCATCAGCTACGCCCCGAATGCCTTTGATCTGATCGCGCAATGATTCGCCTTCAGCCGGGCTGACCTCAAGTTGCAGGTACAGGGAAATCTGTGCCGCGCGCTGCCAGGAACCGCCGAGACGTTCGACGTTACTTAGCAAAAGTGACAGGCCCATCGGCAAACTCAGGGCAACCGCCATCACCATGCAGGTGAAGAAACTGCCGATGGGATGCTTGCCCAGGCGCCGCAGACTGTCCAGCAGACTGGCGCGATGGCTTTCTATCCAGGCGCGGAACAGCGTGGCGAAGTCCGGACCGTCGTCATCGTCGTGTTTTTTCTTCTGCGGTTGCGGATCGGCGGCTTTCGGCGCCACGCGTTCGGAAACTTTAGGGCTGCGTGTCGCACTCATTCCCCAGCCTCCCCATCACCGATCAATCGGCCGCGTTGCAGAGTCAGCATGCGGTGACGCATACGGGCGATCAGGGCCAGGTCGTGACTGGCGATCAGCACGCTGGTGCCCAGACGGTTGATGTCTTCGAACACGCCCATGATCTCGGCCGCCAGGCGCGGGTCGAGGTTACCGGTCGGTTCATCCGCCAGCAGCAAGGCCGGGCGGTGAACGATGGCGCGGGCGATACCGACGCGCTGTTGCTGGCCGGTGGACAGGTCGCCGGGGTACAGATCGGTTTTGTCCGACAGCGCCACGCGCTCCAGTGCCGAATCCACACGCTTGGCGATTTCGGCCTTGGACAAACCAAGAATCTGCAACGGCAGGGCCACGTTGTTGAACACCGTGCGATCGAACAGCAACTGGTGATTCTGGAACACCACGCCGATCTGCCGACGCAGGTAAGGAATCTGCGCGTTGCTGATGGTGCCGAGGTCCTGACCGGCCAGCAGCAATTTGCCGGTGGTCGGACGCTCCATGGCCAGCAGCAGGCGCAACAAGGTGCTTTTACCGGCGCCGGAATGGCCGGTTACAAACAAGAATTCGCCCCGACGGACTCGAAAGCTCAGCTCATGCAAGCCGACGTGACCGTTCGGGTAGCGTTTACCGACCTGTTCGAAACGAATCATGAACGCTCCCGCTCGGCAAACAGTGCCTGGACAAAGGGTTCTGCTTCAAAGGTACGCAAGTCATCGATGCCTTCACCGACGCCGATGTAACGAATCGGCAGGCCGAACTGCTTGGCCAGGGCGAAAATCACCCCGCCCTTGGCGGTGCCGTCGAGCTTGGTCAGCGCCAGGCCGGTCAGTTCGACGGTCTGGTTGAATTGCTTGGCCTGGTTGATGGCGTTCTGCCCGGTGCCGGCATCGAGCACCAGCAGCACTTCGTGCGGCGCGTCGGCGTCGAGCTTGCCGATGACCCGGCGAACCTTCTTCAACTCTTCCATCAAATTGTCTTTGGTGTGCAGGCGACCGGCGGTGTCGGCGATCAACACGTCAATGCCACGGGCCTTGGCGGCTTGCACGGCGTCGAAGATCACCGAAGCCGAGTCGGCGCCGGTGTGCTGGGCGATCACCGGAATCTTGTTGCGCTCGCCCCAGACCTGCAATTGCTCGACTGCGGCGGCGCGGAAGGTGTCGCCCGCTGCGAGCATGACTTTCTTGCCTTCGAGTTGCAGCTTTTTCGCCAGCTTGCCGATGGTGGTGGTCTTGCCGGCGCCATTGACGCCAACGACCAGGATCACGAACGGCTTGTTCTGCGAGGTGATTTTCAGGGGTTGCTCGACCGGCTTGAGCATCGCCGCCAGTTCCGCCTGCAAGGACTTGTACAGCGCGTCGGCATCGGCCAGCTCTTTGCGGGCAACCTTTTGGGTCAGGCGCTGGATGATCACCGAAGTCGCTTCAACGCCCACGTCGGCGGTCAGCAAACGGGTTTCGATGTCTTCGAGCAGCTCGTCATCGATGATTTTCTTGCCAAGGAACAGGCTCGCCATGCCTTCGCCGATGCTGGCGCTGGTCTTGGACAGGCCTTGCTTGAGGCGGGCGAAGAAACCGGCTTTGGTTTCTTCGGTACGCACAGGCTCGACGGGTGTTTCGACCGGCACGACGGGCGCGGCGGTAACAGGGGCGGCGACCGGCGCAGGCACTGGTGCTTGAACAACTGGAGCAGCCGGCGCAACAAAGGCTGGAATCACAGGCTCAGGAATAACCGGCGCAGGTTCGGCCACAACAACTGGCTCAATCACTGGCACCTGAACGGGCGCAGGAGAAAACGCGCTCGGTGCAGGAATCGGCGGCGTAATGTGCGGCGCCAGCTCGTCTTCGACCAACGATACCGGCTCTTCCGCTACCGGCAAGGTCAGCCACGGCTCGGCGGCAGGCGTCAGCGGCTGTTCAGCCACGACGTCAGGTTGCGCCTCAACCACCGGTTGATGCACCGGCTCGGAGATCGGCAGGACAACCGGCGCCGGCGCTTCATCTATTACCGGCGCAGGTACTGGCTCAGGAATGGGCTGTGGCTGTTCGACGACGGTTTCCTGCGGCTTTTTGCGCAGCCATCCGAACAGGCTTTTCTTCTCGCCAGCCGCAGCTGGGGCTTTCTTGTCGTCGTTGGAACCAAACATGGAGGACGGCTATCTCACGGTAGCGACGCGCCAAAGGGCGCCTCGGCAAATAAATATTCGATGCAGAACAGACTGCGATTGACCCAGCTTGTTCACGCGCAACATTTTGTAGAGGTGCAAGTGGCACCTCACGGAAACGATTTCACGAAGGACTAACGCGGCAAAATCGGCGAAAAAGCAGAGTTTAGTTGATAAATTCCAACCTTCTGCCGCAAACCCATACAACCTGATCAAACGCAAAGGCCTGATAGGCGTGGCCGCCAGTAAAACGGATCAGTATCCTAGCACCCTCTCGCCCGCCGACGCTAAGACCAAGCGGGCAGCTCAACAGGTTTAAAAACGAATGAATGCTCTAGCCCGCCGCGCTGCAGGCCTGCTGCTCAGCACAGTTTGTCTGCCACTTTCAGTCTTTGCTGCCGATCCGCAACCCACCCACGAATTCACCCTCGACAATGGCCTGAAGGTCATCGTGCGCGAAGACCATCGCGCGCCGGTGGTGGTTTCCCAGGTCTGGTACAAGGTCGGGTCCAGCTACGAGACGCCGGGGCAGACCGGTTTGTCCCACGCCCTGGAACACATGATGTTCAAGGGCAGCGAGAAAGTCGGTCCCGGCGAAGCCTCGCTGATCCTGCGGGACCTCGGCGCCGAAGAGAATGCGTTCACCAGCGACGACTTCACCGCTTATTACCAGGTGCTGGCTCGCGACCGTCTGGGCGTGGCCTTCGAGCTCGAAGCCGACCGCATGGCCAGCCTGCGCCTGCCGGCCGACGAGTTCGCCCGCGAGATCGAAGTCATTAAAGAAGAACGTCGCCTGCGCACCGACGACAAGCCGATGTCCAAGGCCTACGAACGCTTCAAGGCCATGGCCTACCCGGCCAGCGGTTACCACACGCCGACCATCGGCTGGATGGCTGACCTGGACCGCATGAAAGTCGAAGAGCTGCGCCACTGGTACCAATCCTGGTACGTGCCGAACAACGCCACGCTGGTGGTGGTCGGCGACGTGACGCCGGACGAAGTGAAAACCCTGGCCCAGCGCTACTTCGGTCCAATCGCCAAGCGTGATGTGCCGCCGGCGAAGAAACCGATGGAACTGGCCGAGCCCGGCGAACGGCAGATTACGCTGCACGTGCAGACCCAACTGCCGAGCCTGATGCTGGGCTTCAACGTGCCAAGCATCGCCACCGCCGAAGACAAGCGTTCGGTCAACGCCTTGCGCCTGATCTCGGCCCTGCTCGACGGCGGCTACAGCGGGCGCATCCCGACGCAACTGGAGCGCGGCGAAGAGCTGGTGTCCGGCGGTTCGTCGAGCTACGACGCCTACACCCGCGGCGACAGCCTGTTCACCCTGTCGGCATCGCCGAACACCCAGAAAAACAAAACCATGGCCCAGGCCGAGGCCGGTTTGTGGAAGCTGCTCGAACAGCTGAAAACCACCGCGCCGTCCGCCGAAGAGCTAGAGCGGGTGCGGGCTCAAGTGATCGCTGGCCTGGTTTACGAGCGCGATTCGATCACCAGCCAGGCCACCGCTATCGGCCAACTGGAAACCGTCGGCCTGTCCTGGAAGCTGATGGACACCGAACTGGCCGAACTGGAAAGCGTCACGCCAGAAGACATCCAGAAAGCCGCCAAGCTGTATTTCACCCGCGAACGTCTCAGCGTCGCCCATGTCCTGCCACTGGAGACGACTCATGAGTGAGCGTAAAAAACCACGTCTGGCCCTGATCGGCCTGGTCGCTGTCGCATTGATTGGCTCCGCTGCCTTCTATTTCCTGAAGACCGACCACTCCAACGCCAGCGAAGCCCTCGACAAGGCCAAGTCCAGCCAGAAACTGCAATCGCTGGCCGAACTCGACGGCAAGGCACCGAGCCGCCGCTCGCTCAACGTGCAAACCTGGAACACCGCCGAAGGCGCCAAGGTGTTGTTCGTTGAAGCCCGCGAGTTGCCGATGTTCGACATGCGCCTGATCTTCGCCGCCGGCAGCAGCCAGGACGGCGATGCGCCGGGCCTGGCGGTACTGACCAATGCGATGCTCAACGAAGGCGTGGCCGGCAAAGATGTCGGCGCTATCGCTCAGGGCTTCGAAGGCCTGGGCGCCGACTTTGGCAACGGTGCGTTCAAGGACATGGCGCTGGCATCGCTGCGCAGCCTCAGTGCCGCCGACAAACGCGAGCCTGCGTTGAAGCTGTTCTCTGAAGTTGTCGGCAAACCGACCTTCCCCGCCGATTCGTTTGCGCGCATCAAGAACCAGATGCTCGCCGGCTTCGAATACCAGAAACAGAACCCCGGCAAACTGGCCAGTATCGAGCTGATGAACCGCTTGTACGGCGATCACCCGTACGCGCATTCCAGCGATGGCACGGCGAAAACCGTACCAGCCATCACCCTGGCTCAGTTGAAGACGTTCCATGAAAAAGCCTACGCCGCCGGCAACGTGGTGATAGCGCTGGTGGGGGACCTGTCCCGCGCCGAAGCCGAGGCGATTGCTGCGCAAGTCTCCAGTGCGCTGCCAAAAGGCCCGGCACTGGCGAAACTGCCGCAGCCTGAAGAACCGAAAGCCAGCATCGGCCACATCGAGTTCCCGTCCAAGCAGACCAACCTGATGCTCGCGCAACTGGGCATCGACCGTGACGACCCGGATTATGCAGCCCTGTCCATGGGCAACCAGATCCTCGGCGGCGGTGGCTTCGGCACCCGCTTGATGAGTGAAGTGCGCGAGAAGCGCGGCCTGACGTACGGCGTGTATTCGGGCTTCACCCCGATGCAGGCGCGCGGCCCGTTCATGATCAACCTGCAAACCCGCGCAGAGATGAGCGAAGGCACGCTGAAACTGGTGCAAGACGTGCTCGCCGACTACCTTAAAACCGGCCCGACCGAAAAAGAACTCGACGACGCCAAGCGTGAACTGGCCGGCAGCTTCCCGCTGTCCACCGCCAGCAACGCCGATATCGTCGGCCAGCTCGGCGCGATGGGTTTCTACAATCTGCCGTTGAGCTATCTGGAGGACTTCATGCAGCAGTCCCAGAGCCTGACTGTGGAACAAGTCAAAACCGCACTGAACAAACACCTGAGCACGGATAAAATGGTCATCGTCAGCGCTGGCCCGACCGTGCCGCAAAAGCCGTTACCGGCCCCTACTGATAAACCTGCCGAGCAGCCGCTCGGGGTTCCGGAGCATTAATGGCCACTTCCCGTCCAAAAAAACCTGTTCATAACGTGCACAACGGCGTGAACCAACTGCGCATCATCGGCGGCGAATGGCGCAGCCGAAAGTTGAGCTTCCCTGACGCGCCGGGCCTGCGCCCGACCCCGGACCGGGTGCGTGAAACCCTGTTTAACTGGCTCGCGCCGTATGTGGCCGGGGCCAAGGTGCTCGACCCGTTCGCCGGTAGCGGCGCGCTGTTTCTTGAAGCCTTGTCCCGTGGCGCAGCCATGGGCCAGGCGCTGGACGCGAGCAATATCGCGGTGTCCAGCCTGAAGGAACATCTGGGCACGCTGCGTTGCACCACCGGCCAGGTTCAGACTGCCGACGCCTTGCGCTATCTGGAAACCCAGCCAGCAGTGGCTTACGACCTGGTGTTCCTCGACCCGCCGTTCAACCAGAACCTGTTGCCGACCGTATGCACCCTGCTCGAAGAGCGCCAATGGCTGGCGGACGACGCGTGGGTGTACACCGAAAGCGAAACCGCCCCCTCGACGCTTGGCCTGCCGGCCAACTGGCGCCTGCACCGTGAGCAGAAATCCGGGCGCGTCTACTATTCGTTGTGGCAACGAAGCATAGAAACACCTTCTTAAAAATCACCGGGATGGGCAAGTTGCCCATCCTGTTACCCACTCCGCTTGTTTTTCAAACGGCAACACATTCCATGTAGCAGGGTTCTACTGCGTTAACCCATTGTGAACGTGCGAAATAACTCGCATGGACGCAAAGGATTGTTGACGGATGAATGCATCAACCAAAGAAACCCCATCCCGCCCGACTCATGATTTCACGCTTGATAATGGCTTGAGGGTTATCGTGCGCGAAGATCATCGCAAAGCCGAATTCTACTCGACGCTACTCTACAAAGTCGGGTCCAGCTATGAGCATCCTGATGAGCAAGATATTAGCTCTATCGTTATGAATGCACTCGTCGATGACTATGACCATAGCCTTGTGGAGGAAGTGGGCGGCGACTACTTTAACTACGCTGCACAAGACAGCACTTGCATTGAGCTACAGATGCCGCGTGGACAACTTGAAACGGCTTTTGTACTCCAGTCCACGGTGATGAAAAAAGAGCCATCAGACGAAGTATTCCGTCGTCACTGGGATGACAGTATTCTCAAAAGCAAAGAAAAGTCTTCGTTCATTTCAGCCACTTTATTCAGCCCGGAACTGGAAGCATTAATAGAAACAGGGTCGAGCTACTACCAGTCACCCGAGGGTATGACCGCAAGCCTTGAACGTTTAAACCTGGAAAAAATCCGGCATTGGCAAAAAACCTGGTATGGGCCAAACAATGCAGTTCTGGTTGTGGCGGGAGACGTCGAACCAGACGAGGTCAAACGCCTTGCCGAGCACTATTTCGGGGACATTGCCCAAAGCGATGTACCAGACCGTCCCTTTATCCTTGGGCCGTCAGAACCCGGATATCGCCAAATAACACAGCACCTGGATACTAAACGCCCCCTGATGTTGATCATCTTCAACGTACCGAGTTTAGTGACCACAACCGAACCGCATTCCCTCAGGGCGTTGCAAGTACTGAGTTCCGCTCACCTCGACCCGGCGTTCACGGGGGCACATCTTTCTCCACCCGCCTCTAACATGCCTCGATTCAATCGGGGTGATACCCGCCTAAGCCTTGCTTTTCATTTCGAGGGAGATCCAGGCGAAGCGGAAGCTCATTTCTGGGCGTTGTTGGAGGACGTTAAGCGCACGCCGTTCTCCCAGGCCGAACTTGTGGCAGCAATCGAAAACGCCAGCAATGAACAAAAAAACATCAACGACACACTCTCTGGACAGTCGGAAATTATTGGACTTTTAGTTGCAAACGGATTGCCGTGGGAATTGATAGATCTTGAGATCGCGCAACTGGAGAGTGTCACCCCGGATGATATCCAGAAAGCCGCCCAGACCTACCTGATCCGTGAGCGTGCCACAGTTGGTTATATTTTCCCCATGGAACAGTAAAAAGCTCCGGATCGGTTGGCGACATCATCGGATAGATTAGCCATTGCCTGCTTGAGATGAGGCAGCACCGATAGAAATTCGGGCAGATGCACTACTCGTTGTGGCAACGTATGGCAGAGATCGCCGGTTAACCGACCGGCCTGAAAAGGTGCGCACAGGTTGCGCACCGCTGCATCGAGAGCAATCGTGTCTTTTCCGTCAGAACGCTTCACCCCTGCCTTCGGCCTGGGCAACCCGCACTTGCAGACCTTGTGGGGACCGCTTTGGCGCAAAACCACGCACATCGAGCGCGAACGCGAACGCTTGTGGCTCGAAGATGGCGACTTTCTTGACCTGGACTGGCACGGCCCGCACAGCGCCGATGCACCGCTGGTGCTGGTGCTGCATGGTCTGACCGGCTCTTCCAATTCGCCTTACGTGGCCGGCGTGCAAAAAGCCTTGGGCGCCCAAGGCTGGGCCAGCGTCGCGCTGAACTGGCGCGGCTGCTCGGGTGAACCGAATCTGTTGCCGCGCAGCTACCATTCCGGCGCCAGTGAAGATTTGGCCGAAACCATCAAGCACCTGCGGGCCAAACGGCCGCTCGCGCCGCTGTATGCGGTCGGTTATTCCCTCGGCGGCAACGTTTTGCTCAAACACTTGGGTGAAACCGGCAGCGACAGTGGCGTGCTCGGCGCCGTGGCGGTGTCGGTGCCGTTTCGGCTCGATCAGTGCGCCGACCGCATCGGCCAGGGTTTTTCGAAGGTGTACCAGGCGCACTTCATGCGCGAGATGGTCGCCTACATCAAGAACAAGCAGCGGCAGTTCCAGCATGACGGGCGCGAGGATGGTCTGGCGGAATTGGCCGCGCTGGGTTCGCTGGAAAACATGCGCACGTTCTGGGATTTCGATGGCCGGGTGACCGCGCCACTACACGGTTTCACCGATGCGCAGGATTACTATCGCCGCGCCTCTAGCCGCTACTTTCTGGGCGAAATCCGCACGCCGACGCTGATCATTCAGGCCGCCGACGACCCGTTTGTATTTCCGCACAGCCTGCCGCAGGCCGAGGAACTGTCCGCCAGCACTCAATTCGAACTGCAAGCCAAGGGTGGGCATGTCGGCTTCGTCGATGGCTCGTTCCGGCAGCCGGGTTATTACCTGGAACGGCGCATCCCGCAGTGGCTGGCCGCTGCAGGTCGCGGGTAAACCGATGGACATCGATCAGGGCGAGTCGATCCGTTTCTGGCAAACGGCGCCTTTGGCCGGGGTCGAGTTGTTGTCCGCACGCTACATCGAACACCGTTTTGCCCCGCACGTGCATGACGGTTACGTGATCGGCATGATCATGGCCGGCGCCCAGCGTTACCGCTATCGCGGCGCCGAACACCTGGCGGGCAGCGGCACGCTCGTTTTGATCAACCCCGACGAGTTGCACACCGGCCACAAAGGCACGGAAGACGGCTGGTTGTACCGGGCGTTTTATCCCGACAGCGGGCAGATTCTGTCACTGCTCGATGAGCTGGAACTGCCGACCCATAACCTGCCGGCATTTGGCGCCACGCTGTATCGCGATCCGGACCTGGTGAAGGGCTTCTGCCAACTGCATCGTTTGCTTGAAACGCCCTCCACCGCCCTGCAACAGCAGACTGCCTGGCGAGAGTTGATGTTGTCGCTGCTGCAACGTCACGCCGCCGTTCCGGATGCCGGCAAACCCGGCAAGGAACACCGGGCGGTGACGCAGGCCAAGGAACTGCTGCAAGCGCAATTGGCGGCGCCGCCGTCGCTGGAAGAACTCGCGGCAGCGGTCAATCTGTCGCCCTTTCATTTCGCCCGGGTATTCCGTAGCGCCACCGGCATGCCACCGCACACCTGGTTGATGCAGCAGCGCATCGCTCGGGCGCGGGCGTTGTTGCAGGGCGGCTGTTTGCCGTTGGAAGTGGCGACGCAACTGGGGTTTGCCGACCAGAGTCATCTGAGTCGACAGTTCAAGCAGGTTTACGGAGTGGGGCCGGGGGCGTATCGCAGAGCACTCCTGTAGGAGCCAGCTTGCTGGCGATAGAAGCGCCGCGGTATTTCAGGCAGACCGCGTCATCGTTCATCGCCAGCAAGCCGGCTCCTACAGGGGATTTGTGTTTATTCGCCGGTGGCGATGCCACGCGCGGGGTCGTTGATCCATTCGCTCCACGAACCGGCATACAACGAACCCAACGGATATCCCGCGAGGCACAAGGCGAACAGGTTATGGCACGCCGTCACGCCGGAACCGCAATACGCCACCAGATCGGTCGGCGAACGTTGACCGAGTTTCGCGGCAAAGCGCTGCTTGAGCTGATCGGCCGGCAGAAAACGCCCGTCGCTGCCAAGGTTATCGGTGAACGCCGCACATTGCGCGCCGGGAATGTGCCCGGCAATCGGGTCGATCGGCTCCACTTCACCCTTGAAGCGCGGCAAGGCGCGGGCATCGAGCAAGGTCAAATCGGGCTGGCCGAGACGGTGCTGAAGCTGTTCGGCGTTCAACAGCAGCGTATTGTCCGGCGTTCCCGCGAAGGTGCCACGTTCAATACCGGGCGCATCAAGGCTCAAGGGCAAACCCGCCGCGTGCCAGGCCTTGAGCCCGCCATCGAGGATAAACACGCCGTCACGCTTGCCCAGCCAGGCCAGCAACCACCACGCCCGCGCCGCGTAGGCACCGGGGCCGTCGTCATACAAAACCACATCGCTGTCGGCATTGATGCCCCAGGCTTGCAGGCGTTCGATCAAGTCCGCAGGTTGCGGCAACGGATGGCGCCCGGTCACGCCCTTGACCACCGCTCCGCTCAAATCACGCTCAAGATCAGCGAAGCTCGACCCGGCGATGTGCCCTTCGGCATAGCTGCGCTGGCCGTAGTCCGGGTCTTCGAGGGCAAAACGACAATCAAGAATCACCAACCCCGGCTGGTCCTTTTTCAGGTCCAGTGCTTGCGGGCTGATCAGTTGCGCAATGGGCATAACGGGCTCCTGTGAGATGGTCGATTTTGAATCCTACTGCACTTCTTCCAGCGCCTGGGCCAGCGGCACGTAAAACTCCTCGTACAGCGCGTTCACCGCATCGCGAGACTGATCGGTGACAAAACCGGCCTCCAGCACCAGCACCTGATACACGCCGCGTTTGATCGCCTGCTCGCTCAGGTGATTGGAATTTTCCCGCGTGGTGCACAGGAAACGCACCCAGGACGTGAGGATGATCCACGCATTGAGCGTCAGGGATTCAATCTGCACCTTATCCATGGACAGGATGCCGGCCTCGACGAATCCCGCGTAGATGTGCGTGCCATAGATCAGGCAGCGCTGGGAAAAGCGCCGATAACGGGCGGCGAGCTCCGGATCGCTGTCGAGCAAGTGCTCGAGATCACGATGCAAAAACCGGTAGCGCCACATCGCCGCCAGCAACTCCTGAAGGTAGAAGCGCTTGTCTTCAACCGTCGCGGCGCGCCCCTGGGGCGGGCGCAGGAAGCTGTCCACCAGGCTTTCGTACTCACTGAACAGCACGGCGATGATCGCCTGCTTGTTGGGGAAGTGGTAGTAGAGGTTGCCCGGAGAAATGTCCATGTGGGCAGCAATGTGGTTGGTGCTGATGCTGCGCTCACCCTGCTGGTTGAACAGCTCCAGGCTGTTCTGCACGATGCGCTCGCTGGTTTTGATCCGAGGGGCCATGGCTTGAGCTTTAATTCAGAGTGCGTTGAGGGGCATCTTACGACCTAACCGCGAGCGGATAAAACAACGCGATGTCAGGATCTCATTTGACTTTATAGAGCATAGACTCTAAAAAGTTCTTCACTACAATAAATCCGGAGCCGACCATGACTGCTGACATCGCCTACCTGCAGAAGCTGCAGCAGCCCCTGGAGGAACTTCAAAACCGCTTCGACGATCAGCGCGCAGCCTATGCCGCCAACCCGATGCCGCCCGCCGCCCAGCGACTTCAATGGCTCAAAGCCCTGCGCGATTTGTTGAGCAATGAACGTCAGGCCCTGATCGATGCGATCAGCCAGGACTTCAGCCACCGCAGCGCCGATGAAACCCTGCTCGCCGAACTGATGCCCAGCCTGCACGGCATTCACTATGCCAGCCAGCACCTCAAAGGCTGGATGAAACCCTCGCGACGCAAGGTCGGCGTGGCCTTTCAGCCGGCCTCGGCGAAAGTCGTTTATCAGCCGCTGGGCGTGGTCGGGGTGATCGTGCCGTGGAACTACCCGCTGTTTCTGGCCATCGGCCCTTTGGTTGGCGCGTTGTCGGCGGGCAATCGGGTGATGCTCAAACTCAGCGAATCGACCCCTGCCACCGGTCTGCTGCTCAAGGAATTGCTGGGCCGGATCTTCCCCGAAGACCTGGTTTGCGTGGTGCTCGGCGAGGCCGATATCGGCGTGGCGTTCTCCCGCCTGCGTTTCGATCACTTGCTGTTCACCGGCGCCACCAGCATCGGCAAACACGTGATGCGCGCGGCGGCCGAGAACCTGACGCCGGTAACGCTGGAACTGGGCGGCAAGTCCCCGGCCATCGTCTCTCGTGATGTGCCGTTGAAAGACGCCGCCGAACGCATTGCGTTCGGCAAGACGCTCAACGCCGGGCAAACCTGCGTCGCCCCGGACTACGTAATGGTGCCGGAAGACCGCGTGGGTTCTTTCGTCGAAGCCTACCGTCAGGCGGTTCGCGGGTTTTATCCGACACTGGCTGACAACCCGGACTACACCGCGATCATCAATGACCGACAACTGGCCCGGCTCAACGGCTACATCAGCGACGCCACCAGCAAGGGCGCGCTGCTGATTCCGCTGTTCGACCAGGGCCAGGGCCGGCGCATGAGCCACAGCCTGCTGCTGAACGTCACCGACGAGATGATGGTGATGCAGGACGAAATCTTCGGTCCGCTGCTGCCGATCGTTCCGTACAAGGATCTGGATGAAGCGTTTGCCTACATCAACCAGCGACCTCGTCCGTTGGCGCTGTATTACTTCGGCTACGACAAGCGCGAACAAAACCGCGTCCTGCACGAGACCCATTCCGGAGGCGTGTGCCTGAACGACACGTTGCTGCACGTCGCGCAGGACGACATGCCCTTCGGTGGCATCGGCCCCTCGGGCATGGGCCATTACCACGGCCACGAAGGTTTCCTGACGTTCAGCAAGGCCAAAGGTGTGCTGATCAAACAGCGTTTCAACGCGGCGAAACTGATCTACCCGCCGTACGGAAAAACCATTCAGAAACTGATCCAGAAGCTGTTTATCCGCTAACGACCTTCACCGCCGGGTAATAACAATAATGAGCCCAAGCCTGTCCGATACACCCGCGCTGTCACGGCGTGGCCTGCTTAAATTCAGCCTTGGCGCAAGCGCGTTTCTGGCCACGGCCGGACTCGGCGCGAGCCTCAGCGGGTGCTCGTCGAGCATCCCGGCCAGCGGTTTCGCGATCCTGCGCAGCGGCGATCTATTGTTTTTACGGGCGCTGATTCCGGTGATGCTCGATGGCGCCGTGGTCGCCGGGAAAATGCCGATGGCACTCGACCAGACCCTGCACTGCCTGGATAACGGCCTCAATCACCTGTCGCCGGAAATGCTCAAGCTCACTCAGCAATTGTTCGATGTGCTGGGGATGGCCGTGACTCGCGGGCCGCTGACCGGGATCTGGGGCAGTTGGGAAAACGCCAGCGCCGATGAGATCCGGCACTTTCTTGATCGCTGGGAAAACAGCTCGTTGAGTCTGTTGCGCATGGGGCATAGCTCGTTGCTGCAACTGGTGATGATGGCGTGGTACAGCCGGGCTGAGTCGTGGGCGCATTGTGGGTATCCCGGGCCGCCTACGGTTTGAGACCGAGTTGGCCCCTTCGCGGGCAAGCCTCGCTCCTACAGGGATCGCGCGCCCCCTGTAGGAGCGAGGCTTGCCCACGAAGGCGGCCTGATGAACGACACATTTCTCAATATAAAAACAAGAGAACCCGAATATGCCCGTACCCGATCCGTTCCGCGAAGGCATGGCCCGTGGCTGGAAAACCCACAACGGCTCGCAACTGACCCAGGACCTGACCCTCGAAGCGGACGTGGCGATCATCGGCAGCGGCGCGGGCGGCGGCACCACCGCTGAAATCCTCAGCGCCGCCGGCTACAAGGTGCTGTTGATCGAAGAAGGCCCGCTCAAGACCAGCAGCGATTTCAAGATGCTTGAAGACCAGGCCTACACCAGCCTCTATCAGGAAGGCATCGGCCGCATGAGCAAGGACGGCGCGATCACCATCCTTCAGGGTCGCGCGGTGGGCGGCACCACGCTGATCAACTGGACCTCGAGTTTCCGCACGCCGGAGCCGACACTCGAACACTGGGCCCGGGAGCACAACGTCAAAGGCCACAGCCCGGCCGAGATGGCGCCTTGGTTCGAGAAAATGGAGCAACGTCTGGGCGTCGCACCCTGGATGGTCCCGCCGAACGCCAACAACGACGTGATTCGCAAAGGCTGCGAGCAGCTCGGCTACAGCTGGCACGTGATCCCGCGCAACGTGCGCGGCTGCTGGAACCTTGGCTACTGCGGCATGGGCTGCCCGACCAACGCCAAGCAATCGATGATGGTCACGACGATTCCAGCGACCCTGGAAAAGGGTGGCGAGCTTCTTTACCTGGCCCGCGCCGAGAAACTGATGATCAAGGACGGCAAGGTCACCGGCCTGCAATGTGTGGCGATGGATGATCGCTGCGTCGCCCCCACGGGCAAGACAATCACGGTCAAGGCGCGGCATTACGTGCTGGCCGGCGGCGGCATCAACAGCCCCGCGTTGCTGTTGCGTTCCGACGCGCCCGATCCGCACAAACGTTTGGGCAAGCGCACCTTCCTGCATTTAGTGAACATGTCGGCCGGGCTGTTCGACGAGGTGATCAACCCGTTCTACGGCGCGCCGCAGTCGATCTATTCCGACCATTTTCAATGGCAGAACGGCACCACCGGACCGATGGCCTACAAACTCGAAGTGCCGCCCCTGCACCCGGCGCTGGCGGCCACATTGCTCGGCGGTTTTGGCCAGGAAAGCGCCCGACACATGGAAAACCTGCCGCATACCCACGCCATGCTGGCGTTACTGCGCGATGGCTTTCACCCGGACAGCCCCGGTGGCAGCGTCGAATTGCGCGGCGACAACACGCCCGTGCTCGATTATCAGGTTTCACCCTACGCCTGGGACGGCTTGCGCCGCGCCTTCCACAGCATGGCCGAGATCCAGTTCGCCGGCGGCGCCAACGCCGTGATGCCGATGCACGCCGATGCGCGCTATGTGAAAACCCTGGCCGAGGCGCGCACGCTGATCGACGGCCTGAGCCTTGAGTTGTATCGCACACGCTTGGGCAGTGCCCATGTGATGGGCGGTTGCGCCATGGGCGAAGACCCGAAAAACGCCGTGACCGACAGCCTCGGCCGGCATCATCAGCTCAGCAACCTGTCGATCCACGACGGCTCGCTGTTCCCCACCAGCATTGGTGCAAACCCGCAATTGTCGGTCTACGGGCTGACGGCGCAACTGGCGACTTCGTTGGCCGAACGTTTGAAAAACCCATGAAAAGAGCGAATATTCCTATCGTCTATAGTGCTTTCTTACCCAACAGGCGACTTGGCCGACCGGGAAGGCTGCGATACCATCCGACTCCCCAACGGACTCCCGCCAGGACGACGCGATGAACCGAGTGTTGTACCCAGGTACCTTCGACCCTATTACCAAGGGCCATGGCGATCTGGTCGAACGCGCCGCGCGCCTGTTCGATCATGTGATCATCGCCGTCGCCGCCAGCCCGAAAAAAAACCCGTTGTTTCCCCTGGAACAGCGTGTGGAGCTGGCCCGCGAGGTCACTAAACATCTGCCGAACGTAGAAGTCGTCGGCTTTTCGACGCTGTTGGCGCATTTCGCCAAAGAGAAGAATGCCAACGTGTTCCTGCGTGGTTTGCGCGCGGTCTCGGACTTCGAATACGAATTTCAGCTGGCCAACATGAACCGTCAGTTGGCGCCGGATGTGGAAAGCCTGTTTCTTACACCGTCCGAGCGCTATTCGTTCATTTCCTCGACGCTGGTCCGTGAAATCGCGGCGTTGGGCGGCGATATCACCAAGTTCGTCCACCCTGCGGTGGCGGACGCCCTGACACTTCGATTTAAAAAATAACACCAGACCTGCAGGAGCCAGCTTGCTGGCGATGGATGTTAACGAGACGAGTGCTGCCTGAATGAACGCGGCGCTCTCCCGCCCATCGCCAGCAAGCTGGCTCCTACAGCGCCAATGCGGCACAATTGCGCATTGGTTTTTAGCGCCCGGGCCTGCCGCCCCGGCTGGAGTTAGCATGTCCCTGATCATCACCGACGATTGCATCAACTGCGACGTCTGCGAACCCGAGTGCCCGAACGCCGCCATTTCCCAAGGCGAAGAGATCTACGTGATCGACCCGAACCTGTGCACCCAGTGTGTCGGCCACTACGACGAACCTCAGTGCCAGCAGGTGTGCCCGGTGGATTGCATTCCACTGGACGAAGCGCATCCGGAGACTGAAGAGCAGTTGATGGAGAAGTACCGGAAGATTACCGGTAAGGCGTGAGCCATGAGGCGTCTGTGAGGACGCCTTCGCGGGCAAGCCTCGCTCCTACAGGTTCGCGGTATTTTCGTAAACCTGTAGGAGCGAGGCTTGCCCGCGAAGCTTTTAGGCTTCACTCCCGCTGCTCAAACCCTTCCCCGATACACCCCAGACACCTCACGAACGCCGCTTTCGCCGGGTCGACCACCAACGCCTGTCCCGCGTCGCCGACATTGCCGCCCAGCGCGGTAAACGGCAACGACACCACAAACGCCCCCGCACCAATCACCGTTGCCACGACCAGCAAGGGTCGGGCAATCAGCAAGTCGCCGAGCATGGCGTACGCCGGGGGATTCTGGATGGTGTAGCGCGGGTCACCGCTGCCGGTATTTGCTGCCAGCGCTGGCGCACCGGCACTCAGCATTAAAACCACGGCAAGGGTTCGGAACAGGTTCATGGCACAGTCCTTCGACTAGGCAGTGAGAACACTGACTATAGACCGCAGCAGTATCAGCTCTGGCAGCGCGGGCAAAAGACGCTGGCGCGCTGCCCGAGTTTGACTTCCCGCAGCTCTGTTCCGCAGACCTTGCACGGCTGACTGCCACGGCCGTACACGAACAATTCCTGCTGGAAATAACCGGGCTGACCGTCGCCGCCGATAAAGTCGCGCAACGTCGTACCGCCGCGCTCGATGGCAGCGGCCAGGATGCGTTTGATCTCGATCGCCAATTTCAAATAGCGCGCCCGGGAAATGCTCTTGGCCTCGCGGCGCGGGTCGATACCGGCCGCAAACAGCGCTTCGGTCGCGTAGATATTGCCCACGCCGACCACCACGGCGTTGTCCATGATGAACGGTTTGACTGCCATCGAACGCCCGCGAGACTGCTGGAACAAGCGCTCGCCGTCGAACAGGTCGGTCAACGGTTCCGGCCCCAGGCGAATCAGCAATTCATGGTTGAGCGGATCGAGGCTCCAGAGCATCGCGCCGAACCGTCGCGGGTCCGTGTAACGCAGGGCCAGGCCCGATTCCAGCTCGATATCCACATGCTCATGCTTGGCGGCCGGCAGGCCGACTTCCACCAGGCGCAGATTGCCCGACATGCCCAAGTGGCTGATCAGCGTGCCGACTTCGGCGTTGATCAGCAGGTACTTGGCGCGCCGCTCAACCAGCACGATACGCTGGCCGGAGAGCCGCACATCCAGGTCTTCAGGGATCGGCCAGCGCAGGCGACGGTCACGCACGATCACCCGGCTGACGCGCTGGCCTTCCAGGTACGGCGCAATACCGCGGCGGGTGGTTTCGACTTCCGGCAGTTCAGGCATGGTGCTCTCGAATCAGGCGCTGACGGCACTCAGCGGTGAGTGCCGAGGTCGCGAATCGTTTGTTTGAGGGTTTCGAAGTCGTAGTCCGAGAGGCCCACGTAATCGAGTACCAGCGGCGCGATGGTGTTCCATTCATGGTCCTCGTTCTGGTTGCCCAGTACCCGGTAGGACGCACAAATGTGCTCGGCCATTTTCAGGATCGCCAACAGGTTTTTCAGCTGGCTATTGCGCGAGGACTCATCGCTGAAAATCGCCAGCGCATTGTGGTGATTGGCGATCGCCGTGCTCACGTGCTCCGGCAGGCGCCAGGATTTGGCCGTGTAATAACCGACCACCGCATGGTTGGTATTGAACACCCGATTTTCTGTGTCCACTACCCGGCATTCGGCACTGGCGCTGGCGTAGGCTTCTTCCAGCGTGGTCATGTAGTCCGGGAAGCGTTGCAGCATCAGCGGCACGCCGCAGTCGTGGAACAGGCCCAGGGCGTACGCTTCATCGCCGGCCTGGACGCCGATGCGCTTGGCCAAGGTCAGGCAGGTCATCGCCACATCTTGAGCGGTGTCCCAGAAACGGTTCAGGGTGACGATGGTGTCATCGTTCATTTCACCCTTGATCGACTGCGCGTTGATCAGGTTGATGATCGAACGGCTGCCCAGCAGATTCACCGCACGCTGGATCGAGGCGATCTTGTTGCTCAAGCCGTAATACGGTGAGTTGACGATTTTCAGCAGGGAACCAGAGAGGCCCGGGTCCTGGGAGATCAGCTTGGCGATCACTTCCAGATCCGGGTCGGGCATGTACTGCTCCATCTGCAGATCCACCATGATCTGCGGCTGGGCCGGCACGCTGATGCCTTGCAGGGACTGTTGGATCTGTTCGGTGGTCAGCTCTTGGGACATAAGTACACACTCTGGGACAGGCGCCGATTCTAACCTTTATAAAGTTGGATCCGACAGGTCGGCGGGCAACATCGGCCAAAGTTTCATTTCCGTGGAGCATTTGAAATTGCCTTCGCGGGCAAGCCTCGCTCCTACATTTGGAATGCGTCCCCCTGTAGGAGCGAGGCTTGCCCGCGAAGGCGTCATCAG
>NZ_JAGYFZ010000079.1:0-28586 GCF_019946675.1 Pseudomonas sp. BF-B-15 | reverse complement strand
GTCGCCCCCTCGAGAGGCCGAGTGGAGGTTCTGCGCAGTGGGCAACCCGGCATGGATGCCGGGTTAGCCGCGCACGGCCAAGGATGGCCGATCGCGGCGGGCCCACGGAGCAGGACCGGAGCGAGGGCATGCCGAGCCTAGGCGAGGCACCGAACGAAAGGGGCAAAAGCGCTTGGTTACTTGGCGCTTTTCCAAGTAACCCGCTGTAAGAGCGGAACCAATAGAAGCCATCACCGCAGCAACGGATATACACACGCCCCTAAAACAATACCTATCAACGAGCACCCTGTGGCTTATACCCCAACCGCAAACCACCCCAATGCCGCCCCTTGAGCATGATCGGCACCGAAAGATCGTGCATCAACTCCCCCGTGTCCCGCGTATAGGTTTGCAACAAAACAGCCTGTTGATGACTGCCACAACGAATCCCGGTGCGGTCGGCAAATTTGCGTTTGGTGCGGTTTTGCAGCGTATCGACCTGCGCATCACCAGTCAGTGGCTGACTGAAAACCTTGTTATGGGTCGGCACATAACCTTGCTGCGTGCAGGCGATGGCAAACACCAGGCCTTCATGGCGCGGCAGCAACGGTTCCTGAATCGCCGGCAAAACCTTATCGGTGTAGCGGTCGAAACGGGTCTGGTACTTGGCCGGACTGGTGTCAGGAATGGCCTGATAACTGCGGTCGAACAAGTCATCGAGACTGACAAGACCCTGGTCGATATCCGCCTCAAAGCGTGCCGTAATCTGACGCGCACCTTCGCGGGCCAGGTCATAAATCCGCTGGTGATAGTCATCCAGTCCGACCTCGGCCAGACGCTCGCTGATGGTTTCGGCCTGACCTTCCATTTGCACCGCGGCTTGCGCCAGACGCTGAGTCTGTTGATCGCTGATCGCCAGATCGCTGCGCATCTGTTCGATGGCGTGAAACAGGCTGTCGAGTTGTTCGCGGTTGGTGTCGGCGCCCTTGGCAATATCGCCGACCTGACTTTCGACGCCAGCCGCCAGGCGGGCAATATTTTCCAGGTGCTGGCCGGTGTGCTCGACCTGCTGGACACCGATGTCAAGGTCGCTGGACAGCTGCCGGATCTGCTCCACCACTTGCGCGGTGCGTTGCTGGATATCAGCGACCATCTCGCCGACTTCGCCTGTCGCCGTCGCTGTGCGCGCAGCCAGGCCGCGAACCTCGTCGGCGACGACTGCGAACCCGCGACCATGCTCCCCGGCCCGGGCCGCTTCGATGGCCGCGTTCAATGCCAGCAGATTGGTCTGGCTGGCAATGGACTGGATCACCAGCGTGACCCGCTGGATATCGTCGCTGCGCAGGCTCAGGGCTTCGATCAGCTCACGACTGTTGCTCGCGCGCTGACTGAGTTGATGCATGCGGGTGATGGATTCGACCAGCTCCGTGCGCCCTGCCGCGCTGCTCTGATGCGCTTCGCTGGCGGCACTGAGGGCCGTTCGACTGAGTGTCGAGGTGGCTTGTTCGGTGGCGATCATCACTTCAGCGTTGCTGACAATCTGTGCCGCGGCACCGAGTTGCGATTGCAGTTTGTCGGCCAGTTGCTTGACCGAAAAGGCCACGCCGGCGGCCGACAAGGCGTTATGACTGGTGGTGTAGGAAAGATCGCGAGTCAGTTCGGCGATGGCGCTGGAGTTGTCGGCAGATGGTTCTAAGGGAATGGCACGAGAACGGAGCCGAGGAAGCCAGATAATCAGGACGGCCAACGGCAAGCCAACGTAAAGCGGCCAGCCACCCAGCGTCATGCCGCACAGCAAGAGCATCAGGGCGATGCTTTGCAGCGTCGGCGTCAGCCAGCGGGTCTTCGGTGCAAACACTGGTGCAGGCAATGCCCCAACCAGAGATCCGTCTCTCGTCATCTTCGTCACCCCATGCGTCTTCTAATTGTTGTGACTGCATTAAACGCCACTAGAGGGCCATTATCCATGGTCCATTAGTAGTGGTCGTTGCAGCAGATCAATAGAAGTGCGCGAGGTTTTTCGCAGACGAAAAAAAGCATCGCGGGCAAGCCTTGCTCCTTCAGGAGTGAGGCTTGCCCGCGATGCGGGGCGCTACGAAATCAGGCCTGACGCTGGTGCTTGTCGATCTGTTCGTGACGCTCTTGCGCTTCGATGCAGTACTTGGTGGTCGGGCTGATCAGCAGACGCTTCAGGCCAATGGCCTCGCCGCTGTCGTCGCACCAGCCGAAGCTGTCTTCCTTGATGCGCTCCAGCGCCTGTTCCAACTGAGGCAGCATGCGCTGGTCGCGATCGATCGCGTTCACCAGCCAGGTGCGCTCTTCTTCGACAGAAGCTGCGTCAGCCGGATCGGCCGGGGTGTCCAGGCTTTCGATGGCGATGCGATTCTGTTCGATGCGCTCATGGGTTTCGACTTTCATGTTCTGCAACAGCTCAGAGAAAAAAGCATGTTGCTCGGCATTCATGTAGTCATCCGCCGGCATGGCCAGCAACTTGTCCTTTGTCATTGATATCTCTATAAAAAAACGTGCATTAAGGCGAATTAGGGAGCGTTCCGGCGGACCTGGTCTGGCCATCGGAAAGGCGCCGTTTATTCCAAGCGCCACCCGGCACTCAATTTACGAGGGGCGGCAGTCTAAGGCCGACTTGAGGCCTCAGCAACTGAAAAGACAGCGAATTTGTCCGACAAAGCCCCGAAAGTGCTCTATGTCAGCCTTTACGGTGGTTATCGGAGTGCGTTTATAGCAAGAAATTCAACCGAGCGGCTGTATATAGAAGACAAATGGCCTCAACGGTGGTGTTTACCGAGCACATTTGCAGGGCAATGAACCTCAGCTAAGGTTGTCCTCCCGAAATGGCAAATCTTGAGGAGAGGTTCAATGAAGCTGATCGGCATGCTGGATTCGCCCTACGTGCGACGCGTTGCCATTTCCGCCAAACGCCTGGGCATCGACCTCGATCATCAGTCGGTTTCGGTGTTTCGGCACTTCGAGCAGTTCCAGCAGATCAACCCGGTGGTCAAGGCGCCGACGCTGGTGCTGGATGATGGCGAGGTGTTGATCGACTCGACGTTGATCATCGATTACCTGGAGGCACTGGCCGGACCGGGTAACAGCCTGATGCCAGAGGACCTGAACCAACGCCTGCGTTCGTTGCGCTTGATCGGCCTGGCATTGGCAGCCTGCGAGAAGTCGGTGCAGCTTTATTACGAACGCAACCTGCGGCCCGCGGAAATTCAGTTCGAACCGTGGGTGGAACGGGTCGAGGGGCAATTGGCGGCCGCGTATTCGGCACTGGAACGGGAGCTGGAACTGCGACCGTTGAAGACTGACGGTTCGATTGATCAGGACGGGATTACATTGGCGGTGGCCTGGAGCTTTACCCGTCTGGTGGTGCCGGATCAGGTGGATGCCTGGCAGTTTCCGCTGATCAGTGCGTTTACCGACTATGCCGAGGGGCTTGAGGCGTTTGTGAGTACACCGATTGAATAGTGTTGCACCTGACAGCAGGAGAACGCGGTCTACTGTAGGAGCGAGCCTGCTCGCGATTTTTTATGCATTGCAGATGAGCTACTTGCGCTTGTAGCTCTTGTTGCCGCTGGGTGTCAGGCAATACACCCCGCCTCGTGGGCCGGTGCAAAACGAACCTGAGCCGCAGGTGCAACCATCGGAGCTCTGCAATAAGGTTTGCGGGCGAGCCTGGCTTGAATCGCCATAAAGTGCCGAGCAGCTTTTCTTCGAGGCGCTGATAGAGCCGTCATTACACAGGAACAGGTCGCCATCACAACGATCGATACCGCCCTTCTTCCCCGAACACGGAGTGTTTCCCGCCAAGGCACTCCCGCTGATGACACACAGCAACAACACAACAATCGACATCCCGCCACGGCGAATCAAAGTGCGCACAGTCGAACTCCCTTTCAAGGTTATGGCCAGATGATATCAACGTTCCGGGCCGTCCCATGAGCCACATGAAAGTTAATTTAAAAAGTCGCCGGCATTTCTTGGCAGAATGCCCACACACTTGCCTTGAACTGACTATCAGGTCCGCCCTATGACCCGCATCTTGACCATCGAAGACGACGCCGTGACCGCCCGGGAGATCGTCGCCGAACTGAGCAGCCACGGCCTCGACGTGGATTGGGTCGACAATGGCCGTGAAGGTCTGGAGCGCGCGGTCAACGGCAACTATGACTTGATTACCCTCGACCGCATGTTGCCCGAGCTCGATGGCCTGGCGATCGTCACGACGCTGCGGACCATGGGCGTGGCGACGCCGATCCTGATGATCAGCGCCCTCTCCGATGTCGATGAACGCGTGCGCGGTTTGCGTGCCGGCGGTGACGATTACCTGACCAAACCGTTTGCCACCGATGAAATGGCCGCCCGTGTCGAAGTGCTGCTGCGCCGGCAAAACACCGTGACCGCCCAGGCCACCACGCTGCGGGTCGCGGACCTGGAACTGAACCTGATCAGCCACGAAGCCAGCCGCGACGGCCAGTTGCTGACGCTGTTGCCCACCGAGTACAAGTTGCTGGAATTCCTGATGCGCAATACCGGGCAGATTCTGTCGCGGATGATGATTTTCGAAGAGGTCTGGGGTTATCACTTTGACCCCGGCACCAACCTGATCGACGTGCACATCGGCCGCCTGCGCAAGAAGATCGACCCGCCCGGCAATGTCCCACTGATTCGGACCGTGCGAGGCTCGGGTTATGTCATTGCCGAACCCCTCTAAAGGCTGGCGCTCTTCCAGCAGCCGGTTGCTGGCGCTCTACAGTTCGCTGTTCGTGCTCTGGAGCGGGATTCTCATGGGGGTCATGTACTACGAGGTGTCCGCCTACCTGGACAACCTGGCCAAGCATTCGCTGATGCAACGTCAGCATTTGTTTTCGCGTTTTTCCGGCGAGCAACTGCTGGACGCCCTCGCCGTCAGCATGACTTTCGATATTCGCGGCATCGACGCCTACGGCCTGTTCGATGCCGAGCATCGCTACCTCAACGGTGCCCTGCGCCACATTCCTAAAGGTTTGCCGCTGGACGGCAAGATCCACATGCTCAGCGACTGCGCCGACTCCGATGACCCGACGCTGCCCGCCGACAGCTGCGACGCCGTGGCAACCCAGACACGGGACGGTCGCTGGCTGATTCTGGTGCGCGACAACGGTTCGCTGTTCGCCGTGACCCGCATCATTCTGCACGCGCTTTTCTGGGGTGTGACCCTGACTATTTTGCCGGGCATCGTCGGATGGCACCTGTTGCGCCGTCGACCGTTGCGACGCATTCGTGGGATTCAGGCCAGCGCCGAAGCGATTGTTGCCGGTGACCTGACCCGACGCTTGCCGCTGTCCAATCGCCGCGACGAACTGGACATGCTCGCCGCCATCGTCAACGCCATGCTCGAACGCATCGAGCGTTTGATGAACGAGGTCAAGGGCGTGTGCGACAACATCGCCCACGACTTGCGCACGCCGCTGACCCGCTTGCGGGCGCAGTTGTACCGCATGCAGCAACAGGCTGGCGAAGGGTCGGCAGAAGCGACGCAACTCGATTCGGTGCTCGCCGAAGCGGATACGCTGATGGCGCGTTTTCGCGGGTTGCTGCGGATCTCCGAGCTGGAGGATCGCCAGCGGCGTTCCGGTTTTGTACAGCTGGATCCGGTGCCGTTGTTGCAGGAGCTGCACGACTTTTATCTGCCGTTGGCGGAAGAAGGCGAACTGACGTTCAAGCTGCAATTGCCTGAATCATTGCCTGCGCTGAATGGCGATCGCGCGCTGTTGTTCGAAGCCGTAGCGAATCTGCTAAGCAACTCGATCAAATTCACACCGTCCGGTGGCGAGGTGGTTTTGCGCGGGATCAATGAGAGTGGGCATACACGGATCGAAGTGCTCGACTCCGGGCCGGGCATTCCTCCCGCCGAACGTGAAGCCGTGTTCCAGCGCTTTTATCGCGCCGAAGGTGGAAATCAACAAAGCGGGTTCGGGCTGGGGCTGTCGATCGTCGCAGCGATTGTCAGCCTGCATGGGTTTACGCTTGAAGTGGGTGAAAGCGAACTGGGTGGGGCGCAGTTGGTGCTGGATTGCCGGCAGAGCCTGATTGCCCAGACTTGACACAGCCCCCCCTGTAGGAGCCGGCTTGCTGGCGATGGCGATTTTGCGGACGCCTTCGCCGGCAAGCCTGGCTCCTACAGGATCGGGGGATGTTCAGGATGTTGGGTTAACGCAAAACCTGTAGGAGCCGGCTTGCTGGCGATGGCGATTTCACGGACGCCATCGCCGGCAAGCCTGGCTCCTACAGAATTGGGGGGATGTTCGAGATGTTGGGTTAACGCAAAACCTGTAGGAGCCGGCTTGCCGGCGATGGCGATTTCACGGACGCCATCGCCAGCAAGCCTGGCTCCTACAGGATCGGGGGATGTTCAGGATGTTGGGTTAACGCAAAACCTGTAGGAGCCGGCTTGCCGGCGATGGCGATCTTGCGGACGCCTTCGCCGGCAAGCCTGGCTCCTACAGGGGATCGGGTTTACACGGGGTAGTTGGCCCGCAGGGCTTGGAGGCCACCCTGGTAAATTCCGGCAAACAACGCCGCCACTTCTTCCTCGGTCACACCGACTGGTGCAAACCGCCCCGACCAGGTCACTCGGGCGCCCTCGCCCTGCGCTTCAACGCGGATCGTCGCCAGGTAATCCGTCGCCGGAAACGGTGCCTGCAAAATCGAGTAGCTATACGTCTTCCCGGCGTTATCAAACGACTCAAGCCGTTCAACCACTACCGCGCCATCGGCGGTCTGCAGACTGCGCACACGCCCGCCTTCGCTCAGTTCGCTTTTAGGAATGAATGGCAGCCAGTCCGGCAGCGAGTTGAAGCCGCCGATCAATTGCCAAACCTTGTCGGCCGAAACCGGGATGTCGATAAACGCTGATGCAGTTGCCATGCAGTCCTCTCTCCTCAATAAAAAAATTCAGATCGCCAGGCTGTCGACGACACCGCCGTCGACTCGAAGGGCGGCACCGGTCGTGGCCGATGACAGCGGTGAAGCGATGTAAGCCACCAGGTTGGCGACTTCCTCGACGTCTGCCACGCGCTGGATGATCGACGTCGGCCGGGCCTTGCGCACGAACGCATCGGCTTCTTCGCGCACACTGCGCCCCGATTCGGCCGTGGCGTCCTTGAGCATTTGCTCCAGGCCATCGGTCAACGTCGGGCCTGGCAGGATCGCATTCACCGTCACGCCAGTGCCCGCCAGCCGTTTGGCCAGGCCATGAGACACCGCGAGGTTGGCGCTTTTGGTCACGCCGTAGTTGAGCATGTCCGCCGGGATCGCAATCCCGGATTCCGAGGACAGGAAAATCACCCGACCCCAGCCCTGCTTGACCATGTCCGGCACGTAATGCCGCGACAGGCGCACACCGGAGATCACGTTGACTTCATAGAATCGCGTCCACTCGCTGTCCGGCGTGTCGAAGAAATCCACCTCGTTAAAGATCCCGAGGTTGTTCACCAAAATGTCCGCTCGCGGCTCGGCAGCGAACAATTGCTCGGCGCCTTCGGCGGTGCCGAGGTCCGCGGTCAGGCCACGCAGTTGCGCGCCCGGCACGCTCTGGCGGATGCTCGCCAGCGCCTGCTCGACCTTGGCCGTCTCGCGGCCGATCACCACCACCGTCGCACCGGACTCGGCCAGTGCCTTGCTGATGCCCAGGCCAATGCCGGCGGTGCTGCCGCTGACGATGGCGAGTTTTCCAGTCAGATCGATCTTCATGTTCAAACTCCTGCGAGGGGTAATGGAGCGCGTTCGGAGACCAGTTTCGCGTCGCGCATGGCTTGCCAGAATGCAGCGGGAATGACGGCTGACAACGCAGCCACATCTTCAACAATCCGGTCCGGACGGCTGGAACCTGGAATCACGGCGGCAACGGCCGGGTTAGCGAGGGAGAACTGCAATGCAGCGGCCTTGATGTCGACGCCGTGAGCCGCCGCGATGCGTTTGATCTGCTCGACTTTATGGATAATCGCCGGGCTGGCCTTCTGGTATTCGAAATGCGCACCGCCGGCCAGAATCCCCGAGCTGTAGGGACCACCGACCACGATCTCGACGTTCTGCGCCAGCGCGGCATCCATCAGGCGTTGCAGGGCACGGTCGTGATCAAGCAGCGTGTAGCGGCCCGCCAGCAGAAAACCGTCCGGCTGGGCTTCGGTCAGGTCGAGGGTCAGTTCACACGGCTCGACCTTGTTCACGCCCAACCCCCATCCTTTGATCACGCCTTCTTCGCGCAAACGGGTCAACACTTTGAACGCGCCGGTGCGGGCCTGGTTGAAGTATTCCAGCCATTGATCACCGTAGAAGTCCTGCGCGATGTCGTGGACCCAAACGATGTCCAGACGATCGGTTTGCAGACGCTTGAGGCTGTCTTCGATGGAACGCATCGTCGCGTCGGCGCTGTAATCGTTGACGATCTTGTTCGCGCGACCGTGTTCGAACACGCCGCTCTTCTCACCCAGATCACGGGCGGCGGCGTCTTCGACTTCATCCAGAATCACCCGCCCGACCTTGCTGCTCAGCACATAATCGTCGCGGTTGTATTGGGACAGCGCGGCGCCCAAGCGAATTTCCGACAGGCCCGAACCGTAAAATGGTGCGGTATCGAAGTAGCGCACGCCGGCATCCCAGGCCGCGTGCACGGTCGCCAGCGCTTCTTCTTCAGGGATGGCGCGGAACATGTTGCCCAATGGGGCAGTACCGAAACCCAGGGTGCCGGGCAGTTTGTCTTTCAAGCTCATGAAAAAATCCTCTCGAATGTCTCGTAAACCTGTAGGAGCCGGCTTGCTGCGGGCGGCGTTCCGACGATGGCGTCCTGTCCGGCACACCGTGTCGCTTCAATCGCCAGCAAGCCGGCTCCTACAAAGAGCGGTGTTTGCTTTACCGTTGAGCCAATCCTAGATTGCGAGGATCGGACCGTACAAGACATAATGCGCAGCACTTTAGTCCCTATAGGTCTGACATGATCGACATCCGTCAATTGCGCTACTTCGTCGCCGTCGCCGAAGAAGAACACGTCGGTCGCGCCGCCGAACGCCTGCACATTTCCCAATCGCCCCTGAGCCGGCAGATCGCCCAGCTTGAGGAACGCCTGGGCCTGACCCTGTTCGAGCGCAGCCAGCAACGCATCCGCCTGACCCGCGACGGCCAGACCTTTCTCGCCGAAACCCGCGCCCTGCTGACCCACGCCAATCGCCTGGAATCCCTCGGCAAACGCCTGGGTCGCGGTGAAGAAGGCGGCCTGTGCATCGGCTACATCGAGAACGCCATGCACGCCGGCGTCTTGCCCAATGCCCTGCGCGTGCTGCGGGTCGACCGGCCGAACGTGCACGTCGCGCTGTACAACCTCAGCTCCGCCGAACAACTCGAAGGCCTGCGTCAGCGTAGTCTCGATATCGCACTGGTCAGCGAACCGCCCGTCGCCGACGATCCGGACCTGCTGGGTTTTCAGGTGCTGGACGACCCAATGCTGCTGGCGCTGCCCGAGCATCATCCGCTGGCCTTGCAAGCGGAACTGACCCCGGCAGATCTGGCCGATCAGGAATGGATCGGCGTGCAACACCGCCAGAACTGCGCGAGTCGCGACGACTTCATCAGCGCCTGCATCCGCGCCGGTTTCACCCCGGACATCCGCATGGAGGCGACTGAGCCCTTCACTGCGCTGGGGCTGGTGGCGTCGGGGTTGGGGATTGCGATGATTCAGAAAGGCTTGAGCCGCAATGCGCCGCCCGGTGTGGTGCTGCGGGAGGTGCCGTGGATTTCATTTACCACGCCGCTGTGGGCAGCGTGGCATCGGGTGAATTTGCGGCCGTTGGTGGAGACGTTCAGGAAGGTGCTGACCGAGCCATAAGCAAGGCGGGATGATCAGGATACCCGTCTGCCAAACGCGACCCATGTAGGAGCCAGGCTTGCTGCGGGCGGCGTTCCGGCGATGGCGATTTCACGAACGCCTTCGCCGGCAAGCCTGGCTCCTACAGAATCGCGGGATGTTCAGGTATGGGGGTTCACACCAAAGCTGTAGGAGCCGGCGTTCCGACGATAGCGATTTCACGGACGCCTTCGCCGGCAAGCCTGGCTCCTACAGAATCGCGGGATGTTCAGGTATGGGGGTTCACACCAAACCTGTAGGAGCCGGCTTGCCGGCGATGGCTATTTCACGGACGCCATCGCCGGCAAGCCAGCTCCTACAGGGATCATCGCAGGCCAAGGTTTGGTGCTTTACTGGAAAGACCCCGCCCCCTGCGAGTAGCCCCGCCATGAACCGCAACGACCTGCGCCGCGTGGACATGAACCTGCTGGTGATTTTCGAAACCCTGATGTTCGAAAAAAACCTGACCCGGGCCGGGGAAAAGCTGTTCCTCGGCCAGCCTGCCGTCAGCGCTTCGCTGGCCAAGTTGCGTGATCTGTTCGATGACCCGCTGCTGGTGCGCAACGGTCGTGTGCTGGAGCCGACCCAGCGCGCGCTGCAGATTCTGAAAGAGTTGCAGCCGGCGATGGACACCATTTCCGGCGCGGTCAGCCGGGCCAAGGATTTCGACCCGGCCACCAGCCGCGACGTGTTCCGCATCGGCCTGTCCGACGACGCCGAGTTCGGTCTGTTTCCGCCGCTGCTCAAGCAGATCCGCGAAGAGGCGCAGAACGTCGTGGTGGTGGTGCGGCGGGTGAATTTCCTGCTGATGTCGTCGATGCTCGCCAGCGGCGAAATTTCCGTCGGGATCAGCTACACCACCGAATTGCCGGCCAACGCCAAGCGCAAAAAACTGCGAGACCTGAGCGTGAAGATCCTGCGCGGCGACAGTCGACCCGGCGTCCTGACACTGGATGATTACTGCGAGCGGCCGCACGCGCTGGTGTCGTTTTCCGGGGACCTGACCGGGGCCATCGACAATGACCTGGCGCGCATCGGCCGGTCACGCCGCGTGGTGTTGGCGGTGCCGCAGTTCGCCGGGCTTCGCGCCTTGCTGGCCGGCACAGACATGCTCGCCACGGTGCCGGATTACGCCGCGTGTGCGCTGATCGAAGGCAGCAGCCAGTTACGCGCCGATGACCCACCGTTTGACATCAACCTGTCCGAACTGTCGATGGTCTGGAACGGGGTCAACGATAACGATCCGGCAGAACGTTGGTTGCGCGCGCGAATTGCCCAACACATGTCGGCGCCACTGCCGGGGGGTTGAGCGAATTGAAATCCGGATCGGTCTCGCGCAGGAAGATCGGCAGGTCCGTCATCGGCGGCATGGCCGGAATGTCGAAGTACATCTGAATCACCCAGCCACGGTGATAACTGGCGTGATTGACCACGTGCAGCAGCATCGCGCCGGCGCTCATGGTCCCGCTTTCGCCCGAGACGAACGTGAACTCCAGGGGTTTATCCAGCGAGGCGTCGGTCTGGCGTTCGCTCCAGTCGCAGTACCAGTGATCGATGTCTTTTTGTGCCATGCGCAGATCGGCGAGATCGGGATGCAGCAGATCGTGCGAAGTCTTGAAGCCGTGCCCCCGGCCTTCGAGGTGGGCCTGCCAGATGCAGTCCACGACGTAGATGTGGTTCAGCGTGCCAATCATGTTCTTGAACACCGAGACCCGTTCTTTGTTGACCTCGCCCGGTGGCAAATCGGCCAGGCTGTCAAAGAGACGCTGATCGGCCCAGCGTTTGTAATCGGCCAGCATGCGGGCTGTGCGTACGTTAATCATCGGAGGTCTCCCATTGCGATGGGCGCACTGCAAAGCATAGTCCTCGTGAGGCGTGGCAGCTCAAACGCTGATCATCGGTCGCCCAGTGCCTGCGTTACCCGCTCGGCCAGCGCCAGGCAACTGGTCAGCCCCGGCGATTCGATGCCGAACAGATTGACCAGCCCGGGCACGCCATGCGTGGCGGGGTCGCTGATGATGAAGTCGGCGGCGGGTTCTGTCGGGCCGGTGATTTTCGGGCGGATGCCGCTGTAGGCCGGTTGCAGGCTGTCATCGGGCAAGACGGGCCAGTAACGCCGGATGGCCTCGTAGAAACCATCGGCACGGCGCGGATCGACGCGGTAATCGACGTGATCAACCCACTCGACATCCGGTCCAAAACGCGCCTGACCACCCAGATCGAGGGTCATGTGCACCCCCAGCCCCGCGCTCTCCGGTGCCGGATAAACCAGGTGCCGGAACGGCGCGCGGCCGCTGAAACTGAAATAGCTGCCCTTGCACAAACGAGCCGTTGGCACGTGCTGCGACGACAGGCCCTCAATGCGGCTCGCCACCTGCGGGGCGGACAACCCGGCGCAATTGATCAACTCGCGGCAGCTCAGGGTCATCGGCTGGACGCCGCCCATCTGCAATTCGAAACCGTGTTCGCTGCATCGGGCCGACATCAATGGCGTATGAAACGCCATCGACGCCCCGGCGGCCTCGGCGTCCGCCTGAAGCGCCAGCATCAGGGCATGGGAATCGACAATCCCGGTGGATGGCGACCAGAGCGCAGCGACGCAAGACAGCGCCGGCTCAAGGTCACGGGCCTGGTTGGCATCCAGCCATTGCAAGTCATCGACACCATTGCGGGCGCCCTGCTCCAACAACTTCTGCAACGCCCCGCGCTGGTCATCATCAGTGGCGACGATGAGCTTGCCCAGTCGCTGATAACCGACGCCACGCTCATCACAAAAGGCGTAAAGGCGCTGTTTGCCCTCCACGCATAATTGCGCCTTGAGGCTGCCGCTCGGGTAATAGATGCCGGCGTGGATCACTTCCGAATTGCGCGAACTGATGCCCACGCCAATGCCCTCGCCGGCTTCGACCAGAATCACTTCGCGCCCGCTGCGGGCCAACGCTCTGGCCACCGCCAGCCCGACCACACCGGCCCCGACCACCACGCATTCGATATCGACACTCACCTGCCCTGCGCTCCTTTTAAACGATCAAAACGTGCCGGGATAACTGCCGCCGTCCAGCAACAGATTTTGCCCTGTCAGGAAACCAGCGTGGGCGCTGCAGATGAATGCGCAATAGGCGCCGAACTCATCGGGCTGGCCAAAGCGCTGGGCCGGAACGTTTTTGCGCCGCTGTGCGCTGATGCTCTCAACGCTGGCACCATTGGCCTCGGCGGCGGCGCTCAGGGTTTTGTGCAGGCGCTCGGTCTCGAACGGGCCGGGCAACAGATTGTTGATCGTGACGTTGTGCCCGGCCAGCCGCGACTGCCGCGCGAGCCCGGCGATAAAACCGGTCAGGCCGCTACGGGCGCCGTTGGACAGGCCCAACACATCGATCGGCGCCTTCACTGCACCGGAGGTGATGTTGACGACGCGCCCAAAACCGCGCTCGGCCATGCCATCGACACAGGCCTTGATCAGCTCGATGGGCGTCAGCATGTTGGCATCCAGCGCCTTCAACCAGTCTTCGCGTTGCCAGTCGCGGAAGTCACCCGGCGGCGGGCCACCGGCGTTATTGATCAGGATGTCCACCTGCGGGCAGGCGGCCAATACTTGTTCGCGGACGGCCGGCTCACTGATGTCGCCGGCCACCGTACGCACTTCGATGCTCGGCGCCAGGCCACGTAATTCTGTGGCGGCAGCTTGCAACGTTTCGTCGCCACGGGCGTTGATCACCAGGTTCACGCCCTCCTTCGCCAAGGCTCGCGCACAGGCCAGCCCCAAGCCTTTGCTGGCGGCGCAGACAATCGCCCAGCGACCCGATATGCCCAATTCCATGACGATGCTCCCGACGGTTCGAAAACCTTAAGTTACCACCGTGCGCCGTCGGGATACCCCAGGGAATCAGGTTTGTTCGGCAATTCAATTGTTCCGGATTATCACGAGTGAATCGCCCAGAACCTCAACCACGACAACCTCACGGTTGAAGTGCTGAGGCTGGAAGCGGCCCGGCGGTTGCTGGAAGAGTCCGAGTGCAATATTGAGCAGATTGCCCAGGGGGGCGGGTTGGGGATGAGGAGCGGATGCGGTTTACGTTTCAGCGCAATTTGGGGGTTCGCCGAGGGAGTATCGGAGGCGGTTTTCGCGGTGATGAGGGAAGTCTGGAGCAAACTTCCTTCGTTCGGATATGGCTAGATCACAGCACTATGTATGCTCCGCTGATGGCGAAGCATACAGTCGCGATGTGAAAAACGTGTGCCGCAAGTCGGGCAAACGTAGGGCTTTTCTCCGGTATGGGTGCGCATGTGAATATCCAAAACACTTTTCCGGGCAAAACTTGCGACACAAGTCGAGCACTTATAAGGCTTTTCTTCGGTATGAGTGCGCATGTGCGCCTTCAAATGAGACGATTGCGCAAAATCTGCCTCACAAATTAGGCACTTATAAGGCTTTACTCCGGTATGTCTGCGCATGTGCTCCTTCAAACTACCCTTTTGCGCAAAGCATTTGTTGCATAACTCGCAGCTGTACGGTTTTTCACCGGTGTGGGTTCGCAGGTGGTTATCTAAATTACTTTTACCCGCAAATCTTTTGGCGCAACGCGGACAGCTAAACCGCATATTCCTGCCGTGCGCCTGCTCCCTCCCATCACCCGCAGCAGAGGTCGAGGGCTGGGGTTCTGCCTGACTCAGGACTGGCGCTGGTTGACTGGTACCGCGTATCGGCGACACCGGAGCCAAATCCGTCACAGGCGTAGATGCAGGTGGCATAGGCATGACGGGCTGTGGTGATGGGGGAGGTTCATGAATTTCGTCGGCTGGCAAATCATCCGGATCTGACGCCATATCCTCGCCAACCAGCGCAGCAAAGACTTCAAGGGTATCGGGGTAGCCTTCCAAGGCCTTAATAAACTCAAGCTGCGCGGTCTGACCAAACGATTGGTCATCGTCTTTTACTCGCCCATCTCTGTCGAAATAGCGCATCGGCGAATTCCCGACAAACCCATACCGATTCAACCCGTCCACCTCCCCCGCCGGGTCCGGGTTGAGCCAGCCGTGTTGCCAAGGCGCGTAGTACCGATAACCGTAGTAATACAACCCGGTGGCGTCACGCTCCTTGCCCGAGTAACCCTTGGTTTTATACGACGCCTTGGCGGCGTGATGTGCCACCCACCACGCCCGGCCACCAAACGGCAGATAGCCTTCGTCACTGATCACCGCGCCCTTTTCGTCCAGCTCCAGTTGGCTGGAGCCCAGGTGATCGCTGACGCTGTAACTCAAATAATCGTTGTCCACCCCGGTGGGCGGTGAGCCGACCCAATGCCGCAGCCGCACCGTGTTGCGCCCGGCTTCGATCTCCAGCACATGCCGCTCGGCGCCATCGGCGGTGCGGTGGATTTCCAGACCCGGCAGGTAGCGTACCTCGGCGATCAAGGTGCGGCGTGAAGTCAGTTCGCAGCGCACTTTGTGCAGGCGTTTGCCACCGCCACCGTAGCGATACAACTCGATATCGTCCGGGCCGTCTTCGCGGGTGACTGGCGACACCTGACTCAACTGATTACGCGCATCCCAGCGCAGCATTTGCCCGCGCAGCAAATGAAGCTGATTGCCGTTGCCGTCGAACTCACGGGTGAAATCCGGCGCTAGATCACCGTCGTGCACGATCACCCGGCGGTTGCTGGCCGCGTCCACCGCCCAACGCCGAGTGAACGGTTGCGCGCCGAGATGCCGTAATTCCAGCGGGTTACCGCCAGCGTCGTAATCGTATTCTTCGCGGTAGTTGACCAGCGCGTTCGGGTCGTTGGCGGCGCGGTAGACCTCTCGGCCGGTGGCGC
Organism: Pseudomonas sp. BF-B-15; assembly: GCF_019946675.1. NCBI lineage: Bacteria > Pseudomonadati > Pseudomonadota > Gammaproteobacteria > Pseudomonadales > Pseudomonadaceae > Pseudomonas > Pseudomonas sp. BF-B-15. The sequence continues at coordinate 12,893 of NZ_JAGYFZ010000079.1, read as the reverse complement.
AAATCAACCGGTACAGGCTGTCGTAGGCGTAGGTGCTGACGGGGTCGACACGCTGGTTCTTGAAATAGGTGGTGGTTTTGGCCTGGTCATCGATCCGCACCGGATTGCCGACCGGGTCGTAGGTGTAATGCAGGTTTTGCAGCAGCGGTTGACTGGGCAGACCGGTACTTAAGTGCAGCAGGCGCGCGTCTTCCGGGCTGAACTCGGCACGGGTGATCACGCCGTTGCCCGCCGTTTCCTGCTCGACCAGCCCACCAGCGTTGTAGCGGATCTCGCTGACCAGCGTCACCTCGGCCTCGCCCTGGCGCCGCAAGGAAACCGCGCGCAATTGCCCGGCGCAGGTTCGGCTGAACCGTCGGCAGTTAAGCTTGGCATCGGTTTGCGTCGCGACCTCGCCCAAGGCGTCATAGGTCCAGCGACTGTCGAAGCCGGGTGTGGGTTCGAGCAAGGCATTGCGGGCGTCGATTTCCAGCGGCCAATGCACTGGATCCAGTGATGACAGAAAATGACTGGTTTCCAGCAGCGGCAGGCCGCGCAGATCGAAGTCGGGCATGTGCCGGGTGGTGCTCGGGTCGTCGTGGCGGATCAACTGTCCGCATTGATTACGAGCGTTGCCGCCGGGGTCGCCGTATTGGAAGCGCTCGACCACCCGTGGTGTTTCGTCCTCAAGTTGCTCGGTCACCGAGATGGGACGCAAGCGTTGATCGTAGACGCGTTGCTCGGTGCTGCGACTGTCCCAGCGTTGCAGAATCTGACCCGCCGGGCCGTGCAGCAACAGGGTCCAGCCAGCATCGACACTGACGTTCAACAACTCAGTGCCGGACAACCCGCGAAGAGAGGTGCGGTTCGGCCCACGCCCCGCAGCCCCTAATCGCGGATCCACACGCGCCACTTCCCGTCCCAATGGATCAAACACCTGCCGGGTAATCTGCGACTGCGCCGATTGCCCCACCGCAGAACGGCAATAAGCCACCGCACGCACCGCCAGACGTCGCGGGTCAAAGACCGCGAGATCGGGAGTGTGGGTGTCCACGCCAAGGTTATTCATAAAGGTTGAATACCATGCGACGCGAACGGCGACTACTGACAGAAATAACAGGTCAATCCATGCCGATGCCAACAGCCGAGCGGATCCAAACCTGCGCATTGAAGTGATTGTGTATGCGGCAAGGAACTCCTGACGGCCGCCGCGCATCCTAAATTATGTGGTACTTCCATTACGCTTTCAGAGGACACCGTCATGCGCCGTCTGATCATCATTTCTTCCCTTGTGTTGTGCGTACCCTTCGGCTCGGCTTTCGCGGATGTGGATGCGGGCGATGTGGCCACCTCGGCCGGGGTTTCCGCTTCGCTGTACTCGACGTTCAAGGACGACAAACTCATGATCCCCGCCCGGGATGATGCCTCCAGCTTCGTGGCCAGTGGCGGTGCGATTCGTGGGGTGTATCTGGAGTCGGTCATGCAGCAGATCCGCCAGGACAATCCCGGACTGAACGCCAGCGATGAAGACCTCGCCAGAGCGATTCTGATCCAGGACGGTGCCGCTGCCGGGCAATGAAGGCTGAAACATTCGCGGTGGGGCTTGTGACACCTGACCAGGCGTTTACGGCCCTGCTTCGCTTGCCGGCTACTTTGCGCTTTCAGCGGATGAACGCGCCCACCCGGCAACGAGTTGTGCGTTGATGCTGACGCCACCGCACACCACGATCACCACGTCATGGGCATCGGCAATTGCCGGGTGGTCCAGATAGCCGATTGCCAACGAAACACCGCACGCCGGTTCAACCAGCTGGCGCAAATCGTTGGCGTAACGCACCACGCCCATGATCGCTTCGTCATCGCCGAGCACCACGCATTGGTGAGGAAAATCGAGGATGTGTTGCACCGGCCAGGCGGCCACTTGAGCCGCGCCGAGCGAGGTGGCAACGGTGTCGATGCGCGAAAGCCTGACCGGATGCCCGGCCTTGATCGCGGCCGAAAAAGACGCCGCACCCATGGTTTCGCAGGCGATGATGCGGCAATCCATACGGCCATGCCGAATCAATCCCGTAAGAATACCTGCCAGCAAACCACCGCCCCCCACCGACGTCACCAGCGTGTCGACTTGAGGGCAGTCCTCGAGAATCTCATCGATCATCGTGCTGTGCCCTTCCCACAACACCGGATGATCGAAGGCCGGCACATATTCGGTGTCTGCCCCTTTTGAAAGCTCCTTCGCCCGCTGATTGGCGTCGTCCCAGACCTTGCCGTGAACGATCACTTCGGCACCGGTTTTACGAATCCTCGCGCGCGTGCTTTCCGGGGTGGTGTGTGGCACCACGATGCAGGCTTGCAACCCCAGGCTGGCCGCCGCGACAGCGGTGGCGAAACCGGCGTTGCCACCGGAAGGACAGACCACCTTGCGCTTGCCCTCGGCCTTTGCCTGGCTGCACAACAGCCCCATGCCGCGCAGTTTGAACGAGCCGCTGGGTTGCAGGTTTTCCAGCTTGAGCCAGATCCGCCGAGTGGGGGTCGACAAACCCGGGTGCAGGATCAGGGGGGTTCTGATGTGAAGCATGTTGGGTTCCTCGGGCGCACACCGACGGGTCGAGTTCTTCAACCAGCCGGTGTTGCACGGTCCTTATCCAAGCTTAGATCACCCAGGCCCGAGCTTGCTGTTTCAACGATAACGCGGTGCCGCCGTGGAGTTGCCGAACAAGCCCGACAAGGTTTTGCGCTGGGCTTCGTAACGATCCCACTGCTCGCCATCGTGCAGGCCCGGAATGGTCACCACTTCCCCGCTCGCAAGCCCCACCAGCGCGGCGTCGACCATGTCCTCAGCGGACATCACGATCTCCTGCGGCAGGTTTTCCACCGGGTTGCCGGCCTCGCTCCAGAAGTCAGTCGCAGTGGCGCCGGGCAGCACGGCCTGAATACGGATGCCTTTATCCGCCAATTCGTGGTGCAGCGATTGGCTCAGGCCCAACACAAATGCCTTGGTCCCGCCGTACACGCCGTTGAGAATTTCCGGCGCAATCGCGACGATCGAGGAGATGTTGATCACGGTTCCGGTGCCACGGGCGACGAAGCCTGGCACAACCGCGTAGGCCAGGCGCATCAGCGCGGTGACGTTGAGGGTGATCATGTCTTCCATGTCATCCACCGGGCTGCCCAGCAGCGGCATCACGGCGCCGACCCCGGCGTTGTTGACCAGCAATGTAATGCTGGCGTCGTTACGCAGAATGCCTTCAACCCGGCGCAGATCGGCCCGGTTTTTCAGGTCGGCGGCGACCACTTCCACGGCACGCCCGGTTTCGTTGCTCAGGTGATTGGCCAGGGCGTTCAGTTTGGCCTGGCTGCGGGCGACCAGAATCAAGTCATACCCCTGACGGGCGAGACGGTCGGCGTAGACCGCGCCGATGCCGGATGAGGCGCCCGTGATCAGGGCGGTGCCTTTGGACGAGAGAGCCATGCTCAGTTTCCTTCACAGTGAGGCGAGGTGTTCGCCGGGTGTGAACAGTTATAAATTGACTGACGCTTGTCTCAAATGACGTTTAAAGTACGTTTTCAGGACATATCCTTTTGAGGAGCCGGCAATGACTTCCGTAGCGTTTGTGGTGTTTGAAGGCTTCCAGTCCATGGCGCTGGCGGCGATGCCAGTGTTCGAATACGCCAACTTCAGCGCTGGCGAGACGCTTTATACGGTGAGTGTGGTGTCCGAAGACGGCCGCACCCTGCGCGCCTCCGGTGGTTTGAGCGTTGGCACCGAGGCGTTTGGTGAACGGGTGTTCGACACGGTGATCGTGGTCGGCGGCGATGCCATTCTCGAGCAGGCGCCCGAGGGGGTATTGAATTACCTGCGCGGCAGCATCAAGACCGCACGACGCACGGCGTCGATCTGTTCCGGTGCCTTCGTGTTGGCCCAGGCGGGTTTGCTGGAAGGACGGCGGGCGACCACGCACTGGGCGTACGCACGGGAACTGCAGGCGCGGTTTCCATCGATCAAAGTGGAAGAGGATCGCATCTACGTGGTTGACGGTTCGATCTGGACGTCTGCCGGGATGACCGCCGGTATCGACCTGGCGCTGGCCATGGTTGAAAAGGATCACGGCGCCGAACTCGCCCGCGCCGTGGCGCAAAAGCTGGTGATGTACCACCGGCGCGCGGGCGGCCAGTCCCAGCACTCGGCGCTGCTGGAACTGGAGCCGAAATCCGACCGCATCCAGACCGTGCTCGGTTATGCCCGCGAACACCTCGCCGAAACGTTGTCGGTGGAACACCTGGCGGACGTGGCGAGCCTCAGCCCGCGCCAGTTCAGCCGGGCGTTTCGCGCCGAAACCGGGCAGTCGCCGGCCAAAGCCATCGAAAACCTGCGCCTGGAAGCGGCTCGACAGATGCTGGAACGCGGGCGGTTGACCCTCGATCAGATCGCCACCGAAACCGGTTTTAGCGACCGCCGGCGCATGCGTGAAGCCTTCCTCAGAGCCTTCGGCCAACCGCCGCAAGTAATTCGCCGCAACGCCCGAGCCGAGGTTCTGTAGGAGCCAGCTTGCTGGCGATTGGCTCTTGAGGCAGGTGGCGATTTTGAAAATGCCATCGCCAGCAAGCCGGCTCCTACAGGGTTCGGGACAATCCCCGTGTCCTCCGTTATATGCACCATTTGTAGGAGCCAGCTTGCTGGCGATTGGCCTTTGAGGCAGGTGGCGACTTTGAGAACGCCATCGCCGGCAAGCCGGCTCCTACAGGATTCGGGGCGTCTCTCGCGATCCTCGGTCACACACAAATTTTGTAGGAGCCAGCTTGCTGGCGATTGGCCCTTGAGGCAGGTGGTAATTTTGAGAACGCCATCGCCGGCAAGCCGGCTCCTACAATGAATGGTGTATTCGTTGAATGTGCGGGGTGACTATGAAGATCTCGGCCAGACTGGCGTTTTTCGCCATTGTCAGCACCCTGGCCTACCTCGGGCTCGCCGTATGGGGGCTCGGCGGGTGGGCCGCTTTTTTCTCTCACGGGGCGCTGGTGGTGGTTGTGTTGGCGACTCTGCTGATGACGGTCGCAGCGCTGTTCACCGAGGTCAACCTCAGCTCCGGCGAACGTGAAGACCGGGCCAATCGCTGGGTGCTGCCGGCCTTCGGGGTGATCGGGATAGCGAGCGGTTTTCTACCCGCCTACACCGACCGGATCGACTTCTGGACCTTCGGCGGCGAAGGCGTGCGTTGGCTCGGGGCGTTGGTGTTCATCATCGGCGGTGCGTTGCGCATGTGGCCGGTGTTTGTGTTGGGCAAGCGCTTCAGCGGACTGGTGGCGATTCAGCCGGGGCATCGCCTCGTCACAGAGGGGAGTTATCGCCGTTTGCGCAACCCCAGCTATTTGGGGACGTTGGTGATTGCGGTGGGTTGGGCGCTGGCGTTTCGTTCGGTGATCCCGCTGATTGCCCGCATCCACGCGGAAGAGGCGCTGCTGCGGACGCAGTTTGGCAGTGAATATGAGGCGTATTGCAGCCGTAGCTGGCGGTTGATTCCCGGTCTCTATTAACACCGCGGTCCTTGTAGGAGCCAGCTTGCTGGCGATGGTGTGTCAGCCACATTGATGTCGACTGATACACCATCGCCAGCAAGCTGGCTCCTACAGGGGGGCGGTGTTGTCAGGGGGTGAGCAGGCGGAGATGGCCGTCGGGGTCAACCTGGACGGTGACCGAGTCATAATCGACCATCGTCGCATGCGGCGTTTCGATCGGATGATCGTGAGTCGAGGTAATGATCAACAGGTCTGCCCCTGCAGCTTGCGCGGCGAGAATGCCGACGGTGGCATCTTCGAAAATCAGGCAATCAGTCACTTCAACACCTAACCGCCTGGCCGCCAACCGATAACCCGCCGGATCGGGTTTGCCGGCGCTGACGTCTTCCGCCGTGACCATCACTGCAGGTTCGGGAATCCCCGCCGCCGCCATCCGGCGAAGCGCGAGCGCTTTGGGCGCAGATGTCACGATGGCCCACTGGCTGGCCGGCAGCGACGTCAGGAAATCCGCCGCCCTGCGCACCTCGACAATTCCCTCGACATCATCGATTTCCGCTTGGGTAATCCACGCTGCTTCAGCCTCGGCATCGACACCCGGCAATGCCTGACGGTTGATGGTGTCAATGGCCCGGACGCCGTGAATGGTCGGCAGAAAAGACTCGACATCCACGCCATGGCGCAAGGCCCAGTCGGTCCAGATGCGCTCGGCGGCGGCGATGGAATTGAGGACGGTGCCGTCCATATCGAACAGAAAAGCGCGATAAGGCTTGTTTAAAACCGATGGTTGAGCTGACAAGGATGAGCGTCCTTTTGCAAGAGCCGGGCGAGTTTTGCCGAGCAATGTAGCATTGGCTTGTCCGCCGCGTGTTGTTTCAGCCAACCGTCTTCGACTTCAACGCACTTTCCACGCAATCGAGCAACTGCCCCAGCGCCCAGGGTTTCTTGATGAACGACACCTCATGCCGCACGCCGGAAGTCTGCGGCGTTTCGAAGCCGGACATGATCATGATCGGCTTGCCCGGCCAGCGGTCTCCGAACTGATTGGCCAGATCGGCACCGTTGAGTTTGCCGGGCATGGTGATGTCCGTCAGCAGCAACACCACCTTGTCTGCGTGCTGCTCCAGGTAACCTGCCGCAGCATCCGCACTGATCTGCGGTTCGACGGTGAAACCCTCCTCCTGAAGAATTTCGCAGAGAAACTCCAGGATCAGCGGGTCATCTTCAACCACAAGAATCAACCCGCCTGGAAGGTTCTCGCCCGCCGTCGATACTGGACACATGACTTTGCCACTCCCTGATTGCCGAATGAATTCGCGGGCTCAAATCCGCTGCCTACAGGTATGAGCAGCGGACTCGGCGGAAATTCATTTTTGATACAGGGAGTCGACGAAATCAGGCGTCCTGCAAAATCAGATCGGCGCCTTTCTCCGCCACCATCAACACGGCGGCATGGGTATTGCCCGACGTCACGTTAGGGAAAATCGACGCATCGACAATGCGCAATCCCTCAAGACCATGCACCTTCAACCGCTTGTCCACCACCGACCGCTGGTCGTCTGCGCCCATCGCGCAGGAACCGCACAGGTGATAAATCGAACCGCTATTTTCGCGGAAGTACTGCAGCATCTGTTCGTCGGTTTCGACGACCGGCCCCGGCAGCACCTCTTCCACGGTGATGTTTTTGAGTGCCGGCGCCTGCATGATCTTGCGCATCAGGCGGCTGCCCTGAATGACCTCGTCAATGTCCTTTTGCGTGCTCAGGTAATTCGGGTCGATCAACGCCGCGTCACGGGGATTTTTCGAAGCGATTTCAATGTGCCCGCGACTGGTCGGCCGGCATGGATTGAAGCACAGCAGGAAACCCGAATACGGTTCAGGCTTGAGGCTGGCCTTGTTGTTTTTCGGGATCTGGTACGACAGCGGGTTGAAGTACAACTGCAGGTTCGGGTTGGCCTGCTGCTCGTTGCCCCGGAAGAATCCGCCGGCCTGATTGACGCTCATGGCCAGTGCGCCCTTGCGGGTGAACAGGTACTTGAGGCCCAGTTTGAACTGACCGAACAGCGAGCTCAGTTGATCGTTGAGCGTCTCGATGTTGGCCTTGTAGTAGTAACTGGCGCACAAGTGGTCTTGCAGGTTCTGCCCCACCGCCGGCAGGTGTTTGACCAACGGGATATTGTGCCTGGCCAGCAGCGCCTGATCGGCGACACCGGACAGCTGCAGGATCTTCGGCGTGTCCACGGCACCGGCGCACAGGATCACTTCCTTGTTGGCAGTGAAAGTGCGCACAACGCCGTGCTGGGTCACGGAAATGCCGGTCGCCCGGCCGTTATCGAACACCACACGATCCACCAGGGCGAAATGCTCGACCGTCAGGTTCGGCCGGCTCAATGCCGGGTGCAAATGCGCGAAGCTGCTGGAACAACGCTGGCCGTTGCGAGTGTTGACGTCGTAGATGCCCGAGCCTTCGAACTTCGGCCCGTTGAAGTCGTCGCTGTGTGGGTAACCGAGTTCGTCGCAGCCCTTGAGGAACACATCGCAGATCGGATGGGTCTGGCCCTTCATCGGCGTGATGCTGATCGGGCCGCTGCCGCCGTGGTATTCGCTGTCGCCCAGCGGATGGTTTTCCAGTTTGCGGAAGTACGGCAGCACGTCCTTGAAGCCCCAGCCTTCATTACCGTTGGCCGCCCAATCGTCAAAGTCATGGGCCTGGCCGCGAACGTAGATCATCGCGTTGATCGAACCCGAACCGCCCTGGACCTTGCCGCGCGGAGCATAGATTTCGCGGTTGTTCAGCTGCTTTTGCGGCTGGCTGTAGTACATCCAGTTGAAGGTCGGGTTGTAATACATTTTTGCGAAGCCGACCGGGATCTTGAACCACAGGGAACTGTCCTTGCCGCCCGCTTCCAGCAGCAGCACCGAGTATTTCCCCGAGGCCGAGAGCCGATTGGCGAGGATGCAGCCCGCGGCGCCAGCGCCAGCGATGATGTAGTCATAAGTCATGCACGGTTACCGCGTAAGTCGTTGTACAAAAAAACCGCGCGCCCCCCTTGTAGGAGCGAAGCTTGCTCGCGAAGGCGTCGAGTCAGTCAACATTGATATTGGCTGGCCCGCCGCTTTCGCGAGCAAGCTTCGCTCCTACAGGAGAACTGCGGCCTCTCCTGTCAGCCCCTGGCTGGCGATGTGTCTTTGACGTCCGCCGGGGTCGGCGCCATTTGCAGGTGCAGACGCTCACCGGTGTATGGCGAATGTTTACGCACCACGTCCATGTTCAGCTCGACACCCAGGCCCGGCTCGGTGGACGGAATGATGTAGCCGTCCTCCCATTGCAGCGGTTTGGTCAGGACTTCGGCATGGAAACCGCCCCAGGTCATGATGCTTTCCTGGATCAGGAAGTTCGGCGTACAGGTGGCCAGCTGGAAACTCGCCGCCGCGCCAATCGGCCCGTTGTAGAGATGTGGAGCGATCTGCGCGTAGTAGGCCTCGGCCATGCTGGCGATCTTTTTCGCCTCCAGCAGACCGCCGCAACGTGCGACGTTCATCTGCAGAATCGATGCACCGCCAGCCTGCAGCAACTTGAAAAACTCGTACTTGGTGGTCAACCGTTCACCGGTGGCAATCGGGATGCTGGTCTTGGCCGCAACTTGCGCCATGGCCTCTTCCTGGCCCGGCGGTACTGGCTCTTCGAACCACAGCGGGTCGTATTTCTCCAGGCGTTTAGCCAGGCGAATCGCCGAGGACGGCACCATCTGCCCGTGAGTGCCAAACAGCAAATCGCACTTGTCGCCCACCGCTTCGCGGATCTTGCGGCAGAAGGTTTCGCAGCGCTCCAGCACTTCCAGGGAAATCTGGTGCCCGGAGTACGCGGTGTACGGCCCGGCCGGGTCAAATTTCACGGCGGTGAAGCCTTTGTTCATGTTCTCGATGGCGCATTCGGCCGCCAGGTCCGGGTCGTCGTAGTCGTACTCGCCCTTGCTGTTGACCGGGTACAAGTAGGTGTACGAGCGCAGGCGTTCGTGGACCTTGCCGCCGAGCAATTCGTAGACCGGCTTGTTCGCCGCTTTGCCGATGATGTCCCAGCAGGCCATCTCCAGGCCGCTGACCACACCCATCATGGTCAGGTCCGGACGCTGGGTGAAACCGCTCGAATAGGCCTGACGGAAGAAGCGTTCGATGTGGTGTGGATCGTGGTTGAGCAGGTAGCGTTCGAACACGTCTTCGATGATCGGCAGCATGGCTTTCGGGCCGAAGGTTGCGGCGTAGATCTCGCCCACGCCTTCGATGCCGCAATCGGTCTTGAGCTTGACGAACAGCCAGTACATGCCACCGATGTGCGGTGGCGGTACGGCAACAATGTGGGTTTCAAGGGCGACGATTTTCATCTCAGGCACCTGTCTTGTTCAAAGATTGACGATTGATTCGGGCACGCAGGGTCAGGGCCGCCAGGGTCCCGAGCAGGCCGACGAACGCGATGTAGCCGAAATACAGCTTGTAACCAAAGGCACCGGGGAAATGTTCGGTGAGGTAGCCGTTGATCAAGGGAATGAAGGCGTCGGGCAAGTAACCGACTACCGAGACAATGCCAATCGCCAGGCCGGTGATGCGCAGCGGAATGTTGCAGGTGTCGAGGATCGCCCAGTACAAACCGCGAATGGCGTAGGTCATCAGGCCGATGAAGATCACCGTGCCGATCAGCAGGCCCATGCTGTTGAGCGCCGGGAACACGATCAGGCCGACCATCGCCAACGTCGCGAAGAACAACGCCACGATCAGCACCGAAATGTTCGAGAACTTGTCACCCAGCCAGCCACCGCCGATGCCACCAATCGGGCGCATCCACAGCTTGATGGTGGTGATGGTGCCGGCCATGACCGCCGTCATGCCGCCGCCCTGCAGGTAATCGGAGAAGCTGTAGGTGGCCCAGAAGATGTGATAACCGCAGAACACGATGGCCGTCACCAGCCACAACTCGGGGATTTTCACCAGCGTGGCCAGGTCGCTGAGCAGGTTGTACTTGCCCTTCTCCACCGCCGCCGTGTCTTCCATCGACTTCGGGTCCTTGATCAACACCAGCACACAGCCGATGGCGATACAGGTGAAGGCGTAGAGGTAGACCACGTGTTTGAAACCTTCAGCGGCGGACTCGCCACGGGTTTCGGTGGCGAAGGCAAACAGCCCCAGCGCAACGGTCGCCAGCAACGCTTCAACCAGGCCGCGACCGCCATCGAGGATGCCAAAGAACCGGCCTTGCTCAGTGTGATGGGCAATCATCTTCACGCGCTTGAGCACCGAGGCCCAGAACGTCAGGCCGGTGGTCAGCCCCCAGCAACCGAAGATGATCATCAAGCCGGTCAACGATGGCGCGGTGGAATACCACAGGCCCAGGGCACCGGTGGCGACCAGCGAGAAGAAGATCAGGAAACGCGGGGCAATGCGGTCGGCCAGCCAGCCGCTGGGCAAGTAACTCAGGAGGAAAATCGTGCCGAGCATCGAGTACAGATAACCCAGTTCGCTGTGGTTGATCTGGAACACTTCGAGCATGGTGGTCTGGTAGACCTGGCGCAGATAGAGGATCGGGTAGATCGCCCCGGCGGCCAGCACCAACAGCATCAGCTGGATGTAACGACTTCCCTTGTCACTGTGGATTTTTGAACCCGCGTTCGAACCCTGAACAGCGGCAACAGTGGTTGCAGGCTTGGACATCTGTGAGACCTCGGGCAGCCCGGTGGTCCGGGCGCCCCAAATAATTGTTTTTATGGGTGTGGCGTGAGGCGTGTTGCGGGTGGATCAATACTTCATGACCACCAGACGGGTCTGGGTAAATTCGAGCATGCCGTGCTTGCCGTCATCGCCGCCCAGGCCCGAGCGTTTCCAGCCGGCGTGGAAGCCCTGATACGGGTCAGCCGGGGTGCGATTGACGTACAACTCGCCGGCCTCGATGGCGTTGGCGACTTTCATCGTGGTGCGGTAGTTCTCGGTGTACAGCACCGACGACAGCCCGAACTGATGGTCGTTGGCCATGGCCAGCGCTTCGTCGATGTCGCGGTACTTGAGCACCGGCAGCACCGGGCCAAAGATTTCTTCCTGGATGATTTCCATGTCCTGACGGCAACCACTGAGCAGGGTCGGCGGGTAGAAATGGCCTTTGCCTTGCGGGATAAAACCGCCTGTTTCCAGTACAGCACCGTCGGCGACAGCGCGCTCGACCATGGCGTGGATGTTTTGCTGCGAACTGGCGTTGACCAGTGGCCCCATAAAGGCGGGATCCAGGGCGCGATCGCCGAACTCCACGGCGCTGATTTTTTCTTTCAGCAGGCCAAGGAATTTCTCGTAGACGCTTTCCTGCACATAGACCCGCTCGACCGCCGTGCACAACTGGCCGCAGTGCGTGGTCTTCGACGCGATGATGTCGCTGGCCGCTTTTTCCAGATCGGCGTCGGCCTCGATGATCGCCGGGGTCTTGCCGCCCAGCTCCAGCGACGGTTTGGCGATGTTGGCCTTGCAGTAGTCGAGCACGATACGCCCGGCGTTGACGCTGCCGGTCAGGGTGATCAACCCCACGGCCTTGTGCGTGCAAACGGCAGCAGCGGTGGCGTGATCCATGGTCAGGATGTTGATCACCCCCGCCGGCATTGCGGATTGCTGCACAGCCTTGGCGATTTCGAACGCCGAGATCGGCGTGTTGTTGCTCGGGCGCACCACCACGGTGTTGCCGGCAATCAGCGCCGGGGCGATTTTGCGCAGCAAGGTGTAGACCGGGTAGTTGAACGGGATCAGGCACGCGACCACGCCAATCGGCTCGCGGTGCAGGAACAGGTTTTCGTTCGGGGTGTCGCTGGGAATGATCTCGCCTTCGATGCGGCGCGCCCATTCGGCGTGATAACGGGTGATTTGTGCTGCGTAGCGAGCTTCGTTGCTGGCGTCGGCGACACTTTTGCCGGATTCGGCGGCCAGCGCCTTACCAATGCTCTCGGCGCAGGCATCGAGTGCATCGGCAAACGAGCGCAGGTGTTCGGCGCGTTCGATGCTGGTGAGCTTGCCCCAGACTTTCTGGGCCGTGGCGGCAGCGTCGACCGCGTGGGTCGCTTCATCGGCGGTGGCCGCTGAAACATGACCTAAAAGCACTTCAGTCGCGGGGTTGTACACCGCGATCAGCGCTTCGCTGGCAGGTTCAATGAAGTGACCGTTTACAAAATTTCGCTCGAGTCGCATGTGCATCGCCCATCGTTGTTTTTATCCAGTGCTTGCAGTCTTGGCATCCGGAGCGGGTTGAACAAACGATTTATTGAGCGGTGCAACATTCGAAAAATGCAGGTTACCCATGTGAACGGTACGCGCCCCTGTAGGAGCGAGGCTTGCCCGCGAAGGCGGAGTATCAGGCAACATCAATGTTGACTGAC
>NZ_JAGYFZ010000078.1:0-28604 GCF_019946675.1 Pseudomonas sp. BF-B-15 | reverse complement strand
GAGAGGCCGAGCGCAGGTTCTGCGTAGTGGGCAACCCGGCATGGATGCCGGGTTAGCCGCCCCCGGCCATGGATGGCCGATGGCGGCGGGCCCACGGAGCAGGACCGGAGCGAGGGCATGCCGAGCCTTAGCGAGGCACCGAACGAAAGGGGCAAAAGCGCTTTGGTTACTTTCGCGCTTTTCGAAAGTGACTCGCTGTAAAAGCGAAACCGTCAGTGGCCGTTACCGCAAAAACGGATATGCCCCCAACCCAACCCCACATCAAGCCATCAAAGCTCGAACCGCAGCTCCGGCCAGATCGGCGAAGTACCGCGCTTTTGCGACTCCAGAATGGCCCGGCACAACGAACACAGCCGCTGGTCCTGGAACACCCGTCGATCAACGCTCGACCAGCGCGGCTGCGCGGGCAGCAGACTTCCGCACAAGGTGCGATCGGCCGAGCCGCCCAGCTCCAGCTGACGGGTCACCAGATGTACCCGCACTTCCTGGCAGGCGAACAGATCCAGCTGTTCGTCAGGCTCGATCAGTTGATAGGCAAAAAGTGACCAGGCGGGACGCGGCATCGGGGGCTCCAAATCGGGGGCGCCACCTTAGCCGAAACACCGCCGCTAGAAAAGCGTCAAAGCAGCGGTTTCAGTGTCGGCCAGACATTTTCCAGCAACTTGTCCTGAGCGCCCGCAGTCGGGTGCAGGCCGTCTGACTGCATCAGCTCAGGATGCCCGCCCACGCCCTCGAGGAAAAACGGCACCAGCGGGATTTTTTTCTCGGCGGCGACGTTGCTGAAAGCCTCAGCGAAGACCTTGTTGTAGCGCGCACCGTAGTTGGGTGGCAGTTGCATGCCGAGTAATAGCACTTTGGCGCCACTGGCCTTGGAGCTGTTGATCATCGCTGCAAGGTTTTGTTGCAATTGTGTTGGCAGCATTCCGCGCAGCCCGTCATTGCCACCCAACTCGAGGATCACCAACTCCGGTTTATGCTCTGCAAGCAGCGCAGGCAGGCGCGCCCGGCCTCCGGCGCTGGTGTCGCCGCTGATGGACGCATTGACCACCTTATCGTCGAAACCTTCGCGTTTGAGCCGTTGCTCAAGCAGCGACACCCACCCCTCGCGGGTATCCAGTCCGAAACCGGCGCTGATACTATCGCCAACGATCAGGACAGTACCCGCCGCTGCGTTCTGGGCCATGCACATCAAGGCCAGGCCAGCACTCAAAAACCACACTCGCATCGGATTCTCCATGGGCGCAAGCATTCTCACCGCGAAGGACCTCAGCAAAGTGGTTCCCAGCGCGGAAGGTGATCTGACTATCCTGCACGAACTCAGCCTGGAACTGAACAAGGGCGACAGCCTGGCCATCGTTGGCGCGTCCGGCTCGGGAAAATCCACCCTCCTCGGCCTGCTCGCCGGCCTCGACTTGCCGAGCAGCGGTGAAGTCACCCTCGCAGGCCAGGGCCTGAGCAATCTCGATGAAGACCAACGTGCACGCATTCGCGCCGAACACGTCGGTTTTGTCTTTCAATCATTCCAGCTGCTCGACAGCCTCAACGCCCTGGAAAACGTCATGTTGCCGCTGGAACTCGATGGCCGCAAAGACGCCCGTGAGCGCGCCACCGAATTGCTGCGACGGGTCGGTTTGGGCCAACGCCTGACCCACTCGCCCCGCCAGCTCTCCGGTGGCGAGCAGCAACGTGTGGCGATTGCCCGTGCGTTTGCCGCCGAGCCCGACGTGCTGTTCGCCGACGAACCCACCGGCAACCTCGACAGCCACACCGGCGAGCGCATCAGCGATCTGTTGTTCGAACTGAACAAGGAACGCGGCACGACCCTGGTGCTGGTGACCCACGATGAACGCCTGGCACATCGTTGCCGGCGCCTGATCCGCCTTGAAGCCGGCCTGCTGGTCGCCCCTCTGGAGCCTTGATGGCACGCCTGCCGCTGTTGCGCCTGTTCAGTCTCGCCATCCGCCAACTGCTGCGCGATGCCCGCGCCGGCGAGTTGCGGGTGTTGTTCTTCGCTTTGCTGGTGGCGGTGGCGGCGAGTACCGCCATCGGTTACTTCGGCGCCCGCCTGAATGGCGCCATGATGCTGCGCGCCACCGAGTTTCTCGGCGCCGACCTGCTGCTCGAAGGCAGTTCGCCGGCGCGCCCCGAACAGATCAAAAGCGGCACGGATCTGGGCCTCGAACATGCGCAGGTGGTGGAGTTCTCCAGCGTAATCGCCACCGACAATGGCATTCAGCTGTCCAGCATCAAGGCCGCCGACGACGTCTATCCACTGCGCGGCGAACTGAAAAGCGCCGCCGCGCCCTTCGCTGCGGAAGAATCCGGAGGCGGACCGAAACCCGGCGAAGCCTGGGTTGAAGCGCGACTGCTGACCGCGCTGGACTTGAAGATCGGCGACAGCATCGACGTCGGCATGCGCACCCTGAAACTGGCGCGCGTCCTGACCTATGAACCGGATCGTGCCGGCAATTTCTACAGCCTGACGCCACGGGTGCTGATTAACCTCAGCGATCTCGCGGCGACCGGCGTGGTGCAGCCCGGCAGCCGCGTCAGCTACCGCGAACTCTGGCGCGGCAAGGCCGAAGCGCTGGAAACCTACCGTCAATTGATCAAACCCGGCCTCGCCGCCAATCAACGCATTCAAGACGCCCGCGATGGCAACCGGCAGATCGGCGGCGCACTGGGCAAAGCCGAGCGCTACTTGAACATGGCGAGTCTGGTCGCGGTGCTGTTATCCGGTGTCGCGGTGGCGCTGTCGGCGACGCGTTTCGCCACCCGCCGCTTCGATGCCAGTGCACTTTTGCGTTGCCTCGGGCTGTCCCGTCGGGAAACCATGGTGCTGTTCAGTTTGCAGCTGACGGTACTCGGACTGTTGGCCAGCATCAGCGGCGCCTTGCTCGGCTGGCTGGCGCAACTCGGGTTGTTCGCGCTGCTGCATGATTTGTTGCCGGCCGATGTTCCACCGGGCGGCCTGCTTCCGGCCATCGCCGGGATCGGCACCGGACTGGTGGCGCTGGCCGGTTTTGCCTTGCCGCCACTGGCTGCGTTGGGTCGGGTCCCACCTCTGCGCGTATTACGTCGCGACATGCTGCCGATTCCTTCCAGCACCTGGATGGTCTACGGCGCTGCACTGGGCGCTCTCGGGCTGATCATGTGGCGCCTGAGCCTGGATTTGGTACTGACCTTCGCCCTGCTCGGCGGCGGCGTGATCGCGGCGCTGGTGCTGGGCGGTTTGCTGTTGCTGCTACTGAAGAGCCTGCGCCGGATGCTCGCACGCGCTTCGTTGCCGTGGCGTCTCGGCCTGGGTCAATTGCTGCGTCATCCACTGGCGGCAGCCGGCCAATCGCTGGCCTTCGGTCTGATCCTGCTGTCCATGGCGTTGATCGCTTTGCTGCGCGGCGAATTGCTGGACACCTGGCAAAACCAGTTGCCGAAAAACGCGCCGAATTACTTCGCGCTAAACATCCTGCCGGCGGAAAAACAGGCATTCACCGAGCGCCTGATCGAACTGTCGGCACAATCGGCGCCGTTGTACCCGGTGGTGCCGGGGCGATTGATCAGCATCAATGGCGAACCGGTGCAGGACATCGTCAGCAAGGACTCGGCCGGTGATCGGGCGATTCAGCGCGACCTCAGCCTGACCTGGGCGGCAGACCTGCCGGCCGGCAACAAACTCACCGCCGGCAACTGGTGGGGCGATCAGGCGCCGGACGACGTTCCCGGCGTGTCGGTGGAAGGCAAAGTCGCCGAGAGCCTGAAGCTCAAGCTCGGCGATCACATGGTCTTCACCGTCGGCGGGGTCAATCGCGAAGCGAAGGTCACCAGCCTGCGGGAGATCAACTGGGACAACTTCCAGCCGAACTTCTTCATGATTTTCCAGCCCGGCACATTGAAGGATCTGCCAGCGACCTACCTGACCAGTTTCTATCTGGCGGCGGGCCACGACCAGCAGATCGTCGACCTGTCCCGCGCCTTCCCGGCGGTGACCATTCTGCAAGTCGAAGCCTTGCTGGCGCAGCTGCGCAGCATCCTCGCCCAGGTCACCCTGGCAGTGGAATACGTGCTGTTGTTTGTGTTGGCGGCGGGGATGGCGGTGTTGTTCTCGGGCCTGCAAGCCACGCTGGATGAACGCATTCGCCAGGGCGCATTGTTGCGGGCACTGGGGGCCGAGCGCCAGTTGCTGGTCAAGGCCCGACGGATCGAGTTCGGCCTGCTTGGCGCGGTCAGCGGGTTGCTGGCGGCACTGGGCTCGGAGCTGGTGAGCCTGGTGCTGTACCGTTACGCCTTCGACTTGCCGTGGCACCCGCATCCGTGGCTGCTGGTGTTGCCACTGATCGGCGCCGTGCTGATCGGCGGTGCCGGCGTGTTTGGCACCCGACGTGCCTTGAACGCCAGCCCCCTGACAGTCTTGCGCGAGGGTTGATAGACTCAACTCTTCTCAACCACAAGAAGTTGCCATGAGCCGTTATCGCCCTCCCCGCACCGCTGGCACCGCGCTGATCACCCCTGAAGGTGAAGCGCGGATGCGGGCCGAGTTCCATGAACTCTGGCATGTGCGCCGACCGCAGGTCACGCAATCGGTCAGCGAGGCCGCGGCACAGGGTGATCGCTCCGAGAACGCCGAATACACCTACGGCAAAAAGATGTTGCGCGAAATCGACAGTCGCGTGCGCTTTCTCACCAAGCGCCTGGAAGCGCTCAAGGTGGTCAGCGAAAAACCCAGCGATCCGAACAAAGTCTACTTCGGGGCCTGGGTCACCATCGAAGACGAGGACGGCAAAGAGTCGCGCTATCGCATCGTCGGGCCGGATGAGCTGGACTTGAAACTGGGCCTGATCAGCATCGACTCACCGCTGGCACGCGCCCTGATCGGCAAGGCACTGGACGCCGAAGTTCGGGTCCAGACGCCTACCGGCGAACAGTGCGTGTATATCGTGGCGATTGATTACCCATAAGCCTTAACGGCGGGTGATCAGCCCTTGCCGGGCGACGCGGGTCAGTTGCCTGATCATCTCTGGCGCGTCTTCAAGGGCGGGCGACTGAATCACCGCCAGGTCGAAACTGTCGCTGGCAAAACGCGCCAGTGACTCACCGTCTTCGACGAACTGGATCAGGAAAGCTGCGGGCCCACCGGTGCGACGTGGCCAACCATCGAGGTAACGCAGGAGCGTCGGCTGATGTTTGCCGCCAAGCAGGATTTTTGGATTGCGCTGGGTCAGATGTGCCGTGATCGGCGCGGGGCGTACAACGGGGTTTAGTGCATTCATCGTGTCGTGTCTCTGCCTCAAAAGTCTGCATGGCAGGTGAGAGGCAACACCGAACCAGCGCTTTAGCGGTATTTCGAAGCCTGTTTCAAGCTTCTATCGGCAACTGAATGAGTCACCTGGCGCCCCGCAAGTAGCTGTTTAAATCGGCGCATGGCAGCATCCTAGAGAAGCTGACCGGACAGTGTCAAGAATGACGCACAACAAAAAAGGCCCGCGCAATGCGGGCCTTTTCGTTGAGCCA
Organism: Pseudomonas sp. BF-B-15; assembly: GCF_019946675.1. Lineage (NCBI taxonomy): Bacteria > Pseudomonadati > Pseudomonadota > Gammaproteobacteria > Pseudomonadales > Pseudomonadaceae > Pseudomonas > Pseudomonas sp. BF-B-15. Next base: position 23,096 of record NZ_JAGYFZ010000078.1, on the reverse strand, counting down.
GAGCGATCAACCAGCGATGGCGCGATCAACCGACAGCTTGCCGGCGCCTTCGAACAGCACCGCGATGCTGCCACCCAGCAGGGCCAGGGCGAATTCATAACCGTTGTTGGCCATGAACAGACCGTTGCTGATATGCACGCTGAAGATGGCGACCAGCGACAGGAACGTCAGGCCAAGTGCCGCAGGGCGGACCAGCAAGCCGATGATCAAGGCCAGACCGGCGAAGAACTCGGTACCACCGGCCAACGTGGCCATCAGGTAACCCGGTGCCAGGCCGATGCTTTCCATGTACTGCGCGGTGCCCGCCAGACCGTAGCCGCCGAAAGCGCCGAAGAGTTTCTGCGAGCCGTGGGCCGCGAAGATGATGCCGACGAAGATCCGCAGGACAGTCAGGCCGTAGCCAGCGCGGGTAAACAGTACCTTGTTGATCAGTGAGCTCATGCTGTGTCATCCATTGTGTGTTTGTGTGTTGGTTGGCCGCTATATTAATCAATAAATTAAATGCTAAAAGCGCAAATTTTTCGCCATAACAATCAGTTTATTCGATCACTTCCTTAAGGCTACTTTCTGCCCCTGGGGCTCCAACGACTCCCGCTCCCGATCGAACGCCAAGTAATACTTGTTCACGCTATTAACATAGCTGACAGGTCCCATTCCCACCTGCTCCATGGCGATGCGCTCGACCTGGAAGAACCATTGATTGGGATTCAAGCCTCGCCGACGCGCCTCGGCGCGCATGCCCTGAACCCGCTCCGGCCCGATGTTGTAAGCCGCCAGCACGAACGCCATGCGCTCACGCTCGTTGAGTTTGGGGCTGGCGAAAAACTTGCGGCGGATCATCGCCAGGTATTTGGCCCCGGCCTGCACATTGGCATCGAGGTCCTGAATGTTGTTGACCCCTACCCGCTGGGCTGCGGACGGAGTGATCTGCATCAGGCCAGTGGGGCCACCGCCGCTTCGTGCGCGGGGTTGCAACGCGGACTCCTTGAAGGCCAATGCCGCCAGATTCAACCAATCCATGCCTTGGGCATCGGCGTGTTTCTGCAATACCGGTCGAAGTTTTTCCAGGCGCTGGCGATCAGTCTTGGCCAGTGGGTAATGCACTTGATAGAGGCGTCGATAGATGCGCAGGAACGCCGCGTCCTGATCCGAAGGCTTTTTGTACCCGATCAGGAAGCGATCGATGCTCGCCCGCAGCATCGAGGCATCGCGGCGTACGAACCAGAATTCTTCCCCCGGCTCGCTGATCAGCACCTGCCGATCGAAACGCAACTTGGGCAGGATCTTGCCCCAGCGTTCGGCAATCGGCTGCTCGACGATGGTCAGGTGAAAAATCCCGCCCTGAACCATTTCCAGCACGTCTTCGACCGCCAGACTCGGATCGACCCATTCGATCTTCACCGGTGCCAGTTTGTGCAAGGCAAGCTTTTGATTGATCTGACTGATCGCCTCCCCGGCGGCGCTGCCGGTGGGTAGCGCCAGGGTTTTACCGGACAGTTGTTCGAGGCGGGTGTAGCGTTTCTCGCCCTTGATTCCGACCAGGACCAGAGGAATGTCGCTGGCAATCGGTTCGCTGGTGCTGACGGCGTAGCCCGGTTGCAGATCGAGCAACTCGCCCGGTGCAACCAGATCCCCCTCCCCGCGCTGCAACGCGCCGAGCAGTTGATCCTTGGCTTTGGGAATGATCTTGAGCGTCACTTCCTGACCGTCACGGGCATGTCCATTGAGGTATTGCTCGAAGGCACGCAAGCGATGGTATTCGACGCCGATGGCCTGGCCCTGGACTTCGCCGGAGCTGTTGCGGCTCTGGTTGACCAGCACCTTCAGCACACGGCTACTGCGGATTTCCTGCAGGTCGCGCACCTGGGCCGCCGGCACGGCTTGCAGTGGGCCGGCCAGCCGCGCAACCGCCGGCATCGGCAGCAGCAACGAACCACACAGCAGTAACAAAATCGAGGGACGTGTCATCCACTCTCCGGAAAGAATACTGGGCCAATTTCAAAAAAATGTTTGAAATCGAACGACAGAAACAGAGCGCCTTGAGCGCTGGCAAAGTGCGAAAGACTGGCACAGTGATGGCATGCTGACCACCCCAGCTTGTCTCGCGGCATCAAAAGACAGCTTTAACTCGTTGTAGTTCTTGGCTTTTCTTATAAATCTACAGCTCTGATATGCTTTCCGGCCTTTGGTCCGAGGTAGCACCATGCAACTCATCGATATCGGCGTCAACCTGACCAACCCCAGTTTTGCCGACAAACACCAGGCTGTACTCGACCGCGCCTATGCCGCCGGAGTCTGCCAATTGGTGCTCACCGGCACCAATGTCGAAGGCAGCGAACAGGCGCTGGAGCTGTGCCGGCAATTGGATGAAACGGCGCAACGGCTGTTCGCCACCGCCGGCATTCACCCTCACGCAGCCAGCGACTGGAACGCCGACAGCGCCCAGCGCCTGCGCAGTTTGCTCAAAGAGCCGAACGTAGTGGCGGTGGGTGAATGCGGGCTGGATTTCAATCGCGATTTCTCGCCGCGCCCGCAACAGGAAAAAGTCCTCGAAGAACACTTGGCGATGGCGGTCGATCTGCAACTGCCGGTGTTTCTCCACGAACGTGATGCCAGTCAGCGCTTGCTGGAAATCCTGCGCGATTACCGCGACCAATTGCCGGCCGCCGTGGTGCATTGCTTCACCGGCGAAAAGAAGGCGCTGTTCAGCTACCTCGACCTGGACTTGCACATCGGCATCACCGGCTGGATCTGCGACGAGCGTCGGGGCACGCATTTGCATCCGTTGGTGAAAGAAATCAAACGCGGGCGCTTGATGCTGGAGAGCGATGCACCGTATCTGCTGCCGCGCAGCTTGCGGCCAAAGCCGAAAAATGGTCGCAACGAACCGGCGTACCTGACTGAAGTGTTGCGGGAAGTGGCGTTGCATCGCGGGGAAAGCGAGGAAGAGCTGGCGGCCCACAGCACCGCGTGTGCGCGGGCTTTTTACGGACTGCCAGTGGTCGACTGAAACGCAATCAACTGTAGGAGCGAGCCCGCTCGCGATGGACTAATGAACACCGTGTTTATCCAATAAACACGCGTTATCGTTAGTGACCATCGCGAGCAAGCTCGCTCCTACAATTAATGGCTGCGCATCATTTCCTTCGGCACATACTTGCCGATCTCGAACTTGCCGATCGCCGCGCGGTGCACTTCATCCGGGCCATCGGCCAGGCGCAGCGTGCGCTGCATCGCATACATGTAAGCCAGCGGGAAGTCGTTGGAAACCCCTGCGCCGCCATGGATCTGGATCGCCCGGTCGATGACGCGCAACGCCACGTTCGGTGCCACCACCTTGATCTGCGCGATTTCGCTTTTCGCCACTTTGTTGCCGACGGTGTCCATCATGTACGCCGCTTTCAAGGTCAGCAGGCGCGCCATGTCGATTTCCATCCGCGAGTCGGCGATTTTGTCGATGTTACCGCCCAGGCGCGCCAGGGGCTTGCCGAATGCGGTGCGATTCACCGAGCGTTTGCACATCAGTTCCAGCGCACGCTCAGCCATGCCGATCGAACGCATGCAGTGGTGAATCCGACCCGGGCCAAGGCGACCCTGAGCGATTTCGAAGCCGCGTCCTTCACCCAACAGGACGTTTTCGTACGGCACCCGGACGTTTTCGAACAGCACTTCGGCGTGACCGTGTGGCGCATCGTCGTAACCGAACACCGGCAGCGGACGAACGATCTTCACGCCCGGTGCATCCACCGGCACCAGAATCATCGAGTGCTGGGCGTGGCGTGGCGCATCAGGATTGCTCAGGCCCATGAAGATCAGAATCTTGCAGCGCGGATCGCAGGCACCCGAGGTCCACCACTTTTTGCCGTTGATCACCCACTCATCACCGTCACGCACGGCGCGGGCGGCCATGTTGGTGGCGTCGGACGAAGCCACGTCCGGTTCGGTCATGGCGAACGCCGAGCGGATCTCGCCGCGTAGCAGCGGTTCGAGCCAGCGTTGTTTCTGTTCTTCGCTGGCGTAGCGCACCAGCACTTCCATGTTGCCGGTGTCGGGCGCCGAGCAGTTGAATGGCTCAGGCCCCAGCAGCGAACGGCCCATGATCTCTGCCAATGGCGCGTATTCGAGGTTGGTCAGGCCGGCACCGAGTTCGGACTCAGGCAGAAACAAATTCCACAGGCCTTCAGCCTTGGCCTTGAGTTTCAGTTCTTCCATGATCGCAGTCGGCTGCCAGCGGTCGCCCTCGGCAACCTGGCGCTCGAACACGGCTTCGGCGGGATAAACGTAGGTGTCCATGAACGCGGTCACGCGCTCACGCAGTTCTTGCACCTTGGGCGAATAAGCGAAATCCATGAGCAGCTACCTTCTGGGGGGAGGTTGTTTAGGTCATGCAATCGATGCTAGAACAGCTACGAAAATTTACCTAGCCTATTCTCGGCGTGTATTAACATTCATCACCGATATATGATCGGCTGATTGAGAACCAACAATAAGAGTGCAGCGCAATGAATCTGAGCAAGGTCGACCTCAACCTTTTCATCGTCTTCGACGCGATCTACACCGAAGCCAACCTGACCCGCGCCGGACAGATTGTCGGCATTACTCAACCGGCTGTTTCGAACGCTCTGGCCCGCCTGCGCGAGACGTTCAACGATCCTTTGTTCGTGCGTACGGCCCAAGGCATGGTGCCAACGCCGATGGCGCAAAACATCATCGGCCCGGTGCGCAACGCCCTCTCGCTGCTGCGGGTGTCGGTGCAGGAAAGCCGCATCTTCAACCCGTTGCAGGCGGTCAAGACGTACCGCATCAGCATGACCGACCTCACCGAAGCGGTGATCCTGCCGCCACTGTTCCAGCGCCTGCGCCGCCTGGCGCCAACGGTGATCATCGAAAGCTTTCTGTCCAAGCGCCGCGAGACCACCAAGGAACTGGCGGCCGGGCGACTCGACTTTGCGGTGGACGCGCCGCTCAACACCGACCCGCAAGTGCGTCACGTCAAGTTGATGGAAGACCGTTACGTGTGCGCCATGCGCAAGGGCCATCCGCTGGCGACCAAGGAGAAATTCACCCTCGATGACTATCTGTCACTGACGCACATCCATATTTCCAGCCGCCGCAGCGGTCTGGGCCATGTCGACCTGGCGCTGGGCAAGATGGGCATCCAGCGCAAGATTGCCCTGCGCTCCCAGCATTACTTGATGGCGTCGCAGGTGTTGCAGCAAACCGATATGGTCATGACCGTGCCTGAGCGCTTCGCCCGCCGCCATGATTTGTACTCGGTGAACCTGCCGGTCAACGATGTGCCGCCGGTGGAAACTCACCTTTACTGGCACGAAAGCACCGACCAGGACCCGGCCAACCGCTGGATGCGCGAGCAGATGATCGAGTTGTGCCAGCAGGTGACGGCGCATGAGAAGAAGCTCGATAAGGTGTAGGGCTTTGTACCGCGTTATCGTTCTTCGCGAGCAAGCTTCGCTCCTACAGGATTTACACAGTACCTGTAGGAGCGAGCGGTGCGGCGATCCGACTTGCCCGCGAAGAGGCCCGCAATGACGACGAAAAAACCCACCCCTTGACGTAAACGTCAACCTGCCATTAGCTTAGCGCCATGACCTTTTTTTGAGCGCTTCCATGAGCAGCCAGACCTATAGCATTTCCGACCTCGCCCGCGAGCTCGACATCACCACGCGGGCCATTCGCTTCTATGAAGAGCAAGGCCTGCTCAGCCCCGAGCGACGCGGCCAGGAGCGCATCTATTCGCCCCGTGACAAGGTCAGCCTGAAACTGATCCTGCGGGGCAAGCGCATTGGCTTCTCACTCGCCGAATGCCGCGAGCTGATCGAACTCTACGACCCCACCGGCGGCAATCAGAAACAGCTGCAAACCATGCTGAGCAAAATCGCCGAGCGCCGCGAACAGTTGGAGCAGCAGATGCTCGACATCGAGCAGATGAAGCTGGAACTGGACACCGCACAGGAGCGCTGCACCCAGGCGCTGGAACAGACGATGAAAAGCCAGCCGGTGGTTCAATAGGTTTACACCGTCCCCTGTAGGAGCGAGCCTGCTCGCGATGAGGGCGTGACATTCAATATGGATGTTGACTGATCGTCCGCCATCGCGAGCAGGCTCACTCCTACAGGGTTCCATGAACATTCAGACAGACAGCACAGGTCGATTCCCATGTCCCTTCCTTCCCACGTACGCCTGGTCGAAGTCGGCCCCCGCGACGGTCTGCAAAACGAAGCTCAACCGATCAGCGTTGCCAATAAGGTGCAACTGGTCGATGCACTCACGGCCGCGGGCCTCGGCTATATAGAAGTCGGCAGTTTCGTTTCGCCCAAATGGGTGCCGCAGATGGCCGGATCCGCCGAAGTCTTCGCGCAAATCCAGCGCAAACCAGGCGTGACCTACGGCGCCCTCGCCCCCAACCTGCGCGGCTTCGAAGATGCGATCGCCGCCGGGGTCAAGGAAGTCGCAGTGTTCGCCGCAGCGTCCGAAGCGTTTTCCCAGCGCAACATCAATTGCTCGATCAGCGAAAGCCTGGAGCGTTTTGCGCCGATCATGGAAGCCGCCAGGCAGCACGGCGTTACCGTGCGCGGTTACGTGTCCTGTGTGCTGGGCTGTCCTTATGAAGGTCACGTCAAACCCGAACAAGTTGCCCTGGTCGCCCGCGAGCTCTATGCCATGGGCTGCTACGAAGTCTCGCTGGGGGACACCATCGGCACCGGCACGGCGGGCGCGACGCGCAAGATGTTCGAAGTGGTTTCGGTCGACGTGCCACGGGAGAAACTGGCCGGGCACTTCCACGATACCTACGGCCAGGCCATGGCCAACATCTATGCCAGCCTGCTCGAAGGCATCTCGGTGTTTGACAGCTCCATCGCCGGCCTCGGCGGCTGCCCCTACGCCAAAGGCGCCAGCGGTAACGTCGCCACCGAAGACGTGGTTTACCTGCTCAATGGCCTCGGCATCGAAACAGGTATCGACCTGGACGCCTTGATTCTGGCCGGTCAGCAGATTTGCACGGTGCTGGGGCGCCCAACCGGTTCGCGCGTGGCCAAGGCTCGCAGCGCGCAGTAAGTGCGCTGATGTGTCCAGGTGTTACCGCTGCGTCTGGAACGTGGGGGATAAGCGAGTAACACGGAAACAAATTGTAGGGGTTTACCTGAGCGAAAAATCCTACAAAAACTCAAGTCGTTGATTTTAAAGGATTTTTAAAAGTTGGCACGGCTTCTGCTATCTCTATGGCATAACAAGAATAAAAAGCAGCAAACCAATAAAAATAAGACGTAACGACTCTGACATAACAAGAACAACACGGCAGAGACGCAGCTAACAGATTTTTTTGGAGAAGGTGTGCTTTTCAGGGTGCTTTTCGGAGTAACCCGCAACCGGGCAGAGAACAATAAAACTACCTTCAGGTAGCTCCCGAACTGGTTGGATCGCTTAGCGAAAAAGTAGATCAGCGCTCAAAAAAATACGTTTGCTCTTGATCCCGGATGGGGATCGACAAAAACAGCGGTAAAGGGTCACGGTTGCCAAAAACAAAAACAGACCGCCCCTCAATAATAAAAAAAGAGCATGCGCAACGAAAAATTAAAGGGGAGCTTCGGCTCCCCTTTGTGCTTTCTGCGATTCAGGTTTTCCCCATCGCCCCTGTGGGAGCCAGCCTGCTGGCGATTGCGGTGGTTCAGACAATAGGTATGTTGACTGACACTCCGCTATCGCCAGCAGGCTGGCTCCCACAAGGGAAAATTTGTCACGCCTTGTTGATGCGCAATTCCTCGATGCTGATCTCGCGCATCCGGAATTTCTGGATCTTGCCGGTCACCGTCATCGGAAACTCTTCCACAAACTTGAAGTAGCGCGGTGTCTTGAAGTGCGCGATGCGCTCCTTGCACCAGGTTTGCAGCTCTTGCTCGGTGGCACTGTGACCGGGGTGGAATTTGATCCAGGCGACGATCTCTTCGCCATAACGCGAACACGGGATACCGATCACTTGCACGTCCGCCACGGCCGGGTGAGTGAAAAAGAATTCTTCCAGCTCCCGCGGGTAAATATTCTCACCACCACGGATGATCATGTCCTTGTTGCGTCCGGCAATGCACACGTAGCCTTCATCATTCATGCTCGCCAGATCACCGGTGTGCATCCAGCCGGCCTGATCGATGGCTTCGGCGGTGCCTTGCGGGTTGTTCCAGTAGCCGAGCATCACGCTGTAGCCACGGGTGCAGAGTTCGCCGATGGTGCCGCGAGGTACCAGGTTGCCCGCCTCGTCGATGATTTTGCTTTCAAGCTGCGGTTGGGTGCGACCGACCGTGGTGACGCGCAATTCCAGTTCGTCTGAAGGACCGGTCTGCAACGACACCGGACTTGTTTCCGTCATGCCGTAGGCAATCTGCACTTCATTCATGTGCATTTCGCTGATTACGCGACGCATCACTTCGATCGGACAGGTCGCGCCGGCCATGATCCCGGTACGCAGGCTCGACAGATCGAATTGCGCACGTTGCGGCTGATCGAGCATGGCGATGAACATGGTCGGCACGCCATACAGTGCGGTGGCCTTTTCTTCGGCGACGGTGGTCAGGGTCAGCAGCGGATCGAAGGCATCGTTGGGGTAAATCATGGTGCTGCCGTGGGTGATGCAGCCAAGGTTGCCCATGACCATGCCGAAGCAGTGATACAGCGGCACCGGGATCACCAGCCGATCATTGGCGGTCAGGCCGAGGCTTTCGCCCACCATGTAACCGTTGTTGAGAATGTTGTAGTGGCTGAGGGTCGCGCCCTTCGGAAAACCGGTGGTGCCGGAGGTGTACTGGATGTTCACGGCCTGGTCGAAATGCAGGCTGTCGCCCCGCTCGCGTAACTGCTCGCTGGATACACCCGCTGCGAGATCGCTCAGTTGCGACCACGGCAGAAAACCTGATGGCGGCTGCGCATCCAGGCTGATCACGCCGCGCAAGTCCGGCAGACGCTCGCTCTGCAACTGGCCGATGGATTGTTCTGCCAGCTCGGGCACCAGGCCTTGCAACATGCCGTGGTAGTTGGAGGTCTTGAACGCGCCCGCGCAGACCAGCCATTTGCAGCCTGACTGCTTTAGCACGTATTCGAGTTCCGAGCTGCGATACGCCGGGTTGATGTTGACCAGGATCACGCCGATCTTCGCGCTGGCGAACTGGCTGATGCACCACTGCGCACAATTCGGCGCCCAGATGCCGAGGCGATCACCGGTCTGCAACCCCAGCGCGAGCAGTGCCCGGGCATGAAGGTCCACGGCGTCGGACAGTTGCTGCCAGGTGTAGCGCAACTGTTGATGGCGCACGACCAGCGCCTCGCCCGTCGGATACTGCGCGACGGTGTTATCAAATGCCTGACCGATGGTCATCGCCAGCAAGGCTTTGTCCTGAGAACCACGGGTATAGCTGCGCTGCGGGCTTGCACTGGGTTGATCCATGACGACCCCTATTGTCTTTATTAATGGGCTACCAACGGATACCTGCAGGAGCGATGCTTGCTCGCGAAGAGGCCTCTGCATTCAACATTTATGTCGACTGATCTGACGCTTTCGCGAGCAAGCATCGCTCCTACAAGTTGGGTCCGCTTTCTATCTTGAACTGGCTCTACTCTCGCTCAAGTTGACGTTAACGTAAAGGGTGATTGACAGCCTTTCGTCACAGGCTTACGTTAACGTAAAGGTGAGAGCCAAATCACGACCCTCCCCGCCCTACAAAAAAGCCAAAAGGTGACCCATGAGCTATCCATCCCTGAACTTTGCCCTCGGTGAAACCATCGACATGCTGCGCGATCAGGTCCAGTCCTTCGTCGCCAAAGAGATCGCCCCGCGCGCCGCTCAGATCGACATCGACAACCTGTTCCCCGCCGACCTGTGGCGCAAGTTCGGCGACATGGGCCTGCTCGGCATTACCGTCCCGGAAGAATACGGCGGTGCTGGCCTGGGTTACCTGGCGCACGTGGTGGCCATGGAAGAAATCAGCCGCGGTTCGGCGTCGGTCGCCCTGTCCTACGGCGCGCACTCCAACCTTTGCGTGAACCAGATCAACCGCAACGGCAATCACGAACAGAAAAGCAAATACCTGCCGAAGCTGATCAGCGGTGAGCACATTGGCGCCCTGGCCATGAGTGAACCGAACGCCGGTTCCGACGTGGTCTCGATGAAACTGCGCGCCGACAAACGTGGTGATCACTACGTGCTCAATGGCAGCAAAACCTGGATCACCAACGGCCCCGACGCCAACACCTACGTGATCTACGCCAAGACCGACCTGGAAAAAGGCCCGCACGGCATCACCGCGTTCATCGTCGAGCGCGACTGGAAAGGCTTCAGCCGCAGCAACAAGTTCGACAAGCTCGGCATGCGCGGCTCCAACACCTGCGAGCTGTTCTTCGATGACGTCGAAGTGCCGGAAGAAAACATCCTCGGCGTGCTTAACGGCGGCGTGAAAGTGCTGATGAGCGGCCTCGACTACGAGCGTGTCGTTCTGTCCGGCGGCCCGACCGGGATCATGCAGGCGTGCATGGACCTGATCGTGCCGTACATCCACGACCGCAAGCAGTTCGGGCAAAGCATCGGCGAATTCCAGCTGATCCAGGGCAAAGTCGCCGACATGTACACCCAACTCAACGCCAGCCGCGCCTACCTTTATGCGGTGGCCCAGGCCTGTGAACGCGGCGAAACCACGCGCAAGGACGCTGCCGGCGTGATCCTCTACAGCGCCGAGCGCGCCACGCAAATGGCCCTCGACGCAATCCAGATTCTCGGCGGCAACGGTTACATCAACGAATTCCCGGCCGGTCGTCTGCTGCGTGACGCCAAGCTGTACGAAATCGGCGCCGGCACCAGTGAGATCCGTCGCATGCTGATCGGTCGCGAACTGTTCAACGAAACCCGCTAAACGGAGCTGTCCATGGCTATCCTGCATACCCAGCTCAACCCCCGTTCGGCGGAGTTTGCCGCGAACAGCGCGGCGATGCTCACCCAGGTCGACGCCTTGCATACCTTGCTCGCGCAAGTGCAGCAAGGTGGCGGTCCGAAAGCGCAAGAACGCCACACTTCGCGGGGCAAATTGCTGCCCCGCGAGCGGATCAATCGCCTGCTCGATCCGGGCTCGCCGTTTCTCGAAATCAGCCAACTGGCGGCCTACGAGGTGTATGGCGAAGACGTGCCGGCCGCGGGCGTGATTGCCGGGATCGGTCGAGTGGAAGGCGTCGAGTGCATGATCGTGGCCAACGATGCCACGGTGAAAGGCGGCTCGTATTACCCGCTGACCGTGAAAAAACACCTGCGCGCTCAGACCATCGCTCAGCAGAACCGCTTGCCGTGCATTTATCTGGTGGACTCCGGCGGCGCCAACCTGCCGCGTCAGGATGAAGTGTTTCCGGACCGCGAGCACTTCGGGCGGATCTTTTTCAACCAGGCCAACATGAGCGCCATGGGCATTCCGCAAATCGCGGTGGTCATGGGCTCGTGCACTGCCGGCGGCGCCTACGTGCCGGCGATGGCCGACGAAGCGATCATGGTTCGCGAGCAGGCGACTATTTTCCTCGCCGGCCCACCGCTGGTGAAAGCCGCGACCGGTGAAGTGGTCAGCGCCGAAGATCTGGGCGGTGCCGACGTGCACTGCAAGATTTCCGGGGTCGCCGACCATTATGCCGAGAGCGATGAACACGCCTTGGCCATTGCCCGACGCAGCATCGCCAACCTCAACTGGCGCAAGCTCGGCGAACTGCAACAACGCACGCCCATCGCCCCGCTCTACAGCAGCGACGAGTTGTATGGCGTGGTCTCGGCCGACGCCAAGCAGCCGTTCGATGTGCGCGAAGTGATCGCGCGGCTGGTGGACGGTTCGGTGTTCGACGAATTCAAGGCACTGTTCGGGACCACGCTGGTGTGCGGTTTTGCTCACTTGCACGGTTACCCGATCGCGATCCTCGCCAACAACGGCATCCTCTTCGCCGAGGCCGCGCAGAAAGGTGCGCACTTCATCGAACTGGCCTGCCAGCGCGGCATTCCGTTGCTGTTCCTGCAAAACATCACCGGCTTCATGGTCGGCCAGAAGTACGAGGCCGGTGGCATTGCCAAGCACGGCGCAAAACTGGTGACCGCCGTGGCGTGCGCCAAGGTGCCGAAATTCACCGTGATCATCGGTGGCAGCTTCGGCGCCGGTAACTACGGCATGTGCGGACGGGCCTACGATCCACGTTTCCTGTGGATGTGGCCGAATGCACGCATCGGCGTGATGGGCGCCGAGCAAGCGGCGGGCGTGTTGGTGCAGGTCAAGCGCGAGCAGGCTGAACGTGGCGGGCATAGTTTCAGCGCCGAGCAGGAAGCCGAAATCAAGCAACCGATCCTCGATCAATACGAAGAACAGGGCCACCCTTACTACTCCAGCGCACGGCTGTGGGACGACGGCGTCATTGACCCGGCGCAGACCCGCGATGTGTTGGCCCTGGCCTTGTCCGCGTCGTTGAACGCGCCAATCGAACCGAGCCGCTTCGGCGTGTTCCGGATGTGATTTTTTGTGGGAGCGGGCTTGCTCGCGAAAGCGGTTTGTCAGTCACATCGATGCTGGATGTACCGACGCCTTCGCGGGCAAGCCTCGCTCCTACAGAATAGAGTTGTGGAGACGGATGAACATGAGCGACTTCAACACCCTCGAACTGCAGACCGACCCGCGTGGTTTCGCGACCCTGTGGCTCAGCCGGGAAGAAAAGAACAACGCGTTCAACGCCGAGATGATCCGTGAGCTGATCCTCGCGCTGGACAAGGTCTCGACCGACGCCAGCCTGCGCTTTTTGCTGGTGCGCGGACGTGGCAAGCATTTCAGTGCCGGCGCCGACCTGGCGTGGATGCAGCAATCGGCCGAGCTCGATTACCACACCAATCTGGACGACGCCCGAGAACTGGCGGAGTTGATGTACAACCTGGCCAAGCTGAAAGTTCCGACGCTGGCCGTGGTTCAAGGCGCGGCTTTCGGCGGCGCGCTGGGCCTGATCAGTTGCTGCGACATGGCCATCGGCACCGACGACGCGCAGTTCTGCCTGTCGGAAGTACGCATCGGCCTCGCGCCAGCGGTGATCAGCCCGTTCGTGGTGCAAGCCATCGGCGAACGTGCGGCACGCCGTTATGCGCTGACCGCCGAGCGCTTCGGTGGGCAACGCGCTCGGGAAATCGGCTTGTTGTCGGAGAGTTATCCGGGCAATGAGCTGGAGCAGAAAGTCGAGCAATGGATCGACAACCTGCTGCTCAACAGCCCCGCAGCCATGCGCGTCAGCAAGGATTTGCTGCGTGAAGTCGGCAACGGCGCGCTGACCCCGGCGCTGCGTCGCTACACCGAAAATGCCATCGCGCGCATCCGCGTCAGCCCCGAAGGCCAGGAAGGCCTGCGCGCCTTTCTGCAAAAACGTCCGCCGAGCTGGCAGGCCGAAACCACCCCCAAGGAGCCGCGTTGATGAGCGCACCTGTCATTACCTCTCTGCTGGTGGCCAATCGTGGCGAAATCGCGTGCCGGGTCATGCGCACCGCCAAGGCCCTGGGCCTGACCACCGTCGCCGTGCACAGCGCCACCGACCGCGAAGCACGGCACAGCCGCGAAGCGGACATTCGCGTTGACCTCGGTGGCAGTAAAGCCGCCGACAGCTACCTGCAAATCGACAAACTGATCGCCGCCGCCAAGGCCAGCGGCGCGCAGGCGATCCATCCGGGTTATGGTTTTCTGTCCGAGAATGCCGGGTTCGCCCGCGCCATCGAACAAGCAGGCCTGATCTTCCTCGGTCCGCCCGCCTCGGCCATCGATGCCATGGGCAGCAAATCCGCCGCCAAGGCCTTGATGGAAACCGCTGGCGTGCCACTGGTGCCCGGTTATCACGGCGAAGCTCAAGACCTCGACACCTTCCGCGACGCTTGCGAACGCATCGGTTATCCGGTGCTGCTCAAAGCGACGGCGGGCGGTGGCGGCAAAGGCATGAAAGTGGTCGAGGACGTCAGCCAACTGGCCGAAGCCCTCGCCTCGGCCCAGCGTGAAGCGCAATCCTCGTTCGGCGATTCGCGGATGCTGGTCGAGAAATATCTGCTGAAGCCGCGTCACGTGGAAATCCAGGTTTTCGCCGACCAGCACGGCAATTGCCTGTACCTCAACGAACGTGACTGCTCGATTCAGCGTCGGCACCAGAAAGTCGTCGAAGAAGCGCCCGCACCGGGCTTGAGCCCGGAACTGCGCCGCGCCATGGGCGAAGCGGCCGTGCGTTCGGCGCAGGCCATCGGTTATGTCGGCGCCGGCACCGTGGAGTTCTTGCTGGATGCGCGCGGCGAGTTCTTCTTCATGGAGATGAACACGCGACTGCAAGTCGAACACCCGGTCACCGAAGCCATCACCGGCCTCGATCTGGTGGCTTGGCAGATTCGCGTGGCACGCGGTGAAGCGCTGCCGATGACTCAGGATCAAGTCCCACTGATCGGCCATGCGATCGAAGTGCGGCTGTATGCCGAAGACCCCGGCAATGATTTCCTGCCGGCCACCGGGCGCCTGGAGTTGTACCGTGAATCGGCCGAAGGTCCGGGACGTCGGGTCGACAGCGGCGTGGAAGAAGGCGACGAAATTTCGCCGTTCTATGACCCGATGCTCGGCAAGCTGATTGCCTGGGGCGAGGATCGCGAACAGGCGCGTCTGCGGTTGTTGAGCATGCTCGATGAGTTCGCGATTGGCGGGCTCAAGACCAACATCAACTTCTTGCGTCGAATCGTTGGTCATCCGGCGTTTGCGGCGGCCGAGCTGGATACCGGGTTCATTCCGCGTTACCAGGAGCAACTGCTGCCAGAGCCCTCGCCGCTCAGTGATGAGTTCTGGCAAGCCGCGGCACAGGCGTTTTCCCAAAGCCAACCGGACACGACGCGCACTGATGACCTAAGTTCGCCTTGGGGGATCGGCACTGGGCTCCGTGCCGGATTGCCGACAGAAATCACCCTGCATTTGAGCTGCGAAGGTCAGGACCGTGCGCTGACGTTGGGCGCTACCCGATCGGCGCAACTCGCGGGCGAGCAACTGCTGACCGAACACAATGGCGTGCGCCGCCAGCATCGGGCAATCCGTCGCGGCGGTGTTGTGTATCTGCAATGGGATGGTGAATTGCGCCGTATCGAGTCCTACGACCCGATCAGCGCCGTCGAAGCCAGTCACAGCCATCATGGCGGGCTCACTGCGCCCATGAACGGCAGCATCGTGCGAGTGCTGGTGGAAGCCGGGCAAACGGTCGAAGCCGGGGCGCAACTGGTGGTGCTGGAGGCGATGAAGATGGAGCACAGCATTCGTGCACCACACGCCGGGGTGATCAAGGCGCTGTATTGCCAGGAAGGCGAGATGGTCAGCGAAGGCAGTGCATTGGTCGAGCTGGAAGAAGCCTGAAATGCGGATCGGTCCTACGCCTTGCGAGGACCGATCTGATCAGAACCTGGCCGTTGCCTGAACCACTACGCCGATGATTCGGCAGGCCTCGGTGTAAAGGGCTTTCGGATACGTCGGATTGAGCGGGACCAGGTAACGCTGCCCGCCCTCTTCGATCAGTTTGCGGAACGTCGCTTCAGTGCTGTCCGGCCATTGGGCGATCACCAGTTTCCCGGGCTCCGGCACAATGGCCGGGTCCACCAGGATCATCATGCCCTCGGCGATACTGACGCCGCTCGGTGCAGTCATCGCATCGCCCACCACGGTCAACCAGAACGCCGCGCCCTGAGCGTGGTAGTCGGTCAGTTCGAAACGCGCCGTGTCATAGACCGTCGGCTCACCGTCACGCACCTCGCAGGATTCGCGCCAGTCACTGACCGGGTAACGGAAGTACGGGTTGTACTTGCGCACCAGATCCTGGCTTTCCTCCTTCGCAATATCCGGCTCGCGGATCACCAGCGCCACCTCGAGAAACTCCATGCCCAGTGCGTGCAGCACACGGTTCATGTCATCGATGCCCGGTTGGCGACGTTTGTTCAGCCAATGGCCGACGCCGCCCTGAGACATCCCCAGGCGGTCGGCGAGTATTTCCTGAGTGACTTTGAGTTCACTCATCTTGGCCTTGACCAATTCAATCCATTTATCCATGTGCGGCACGATACGTGGGCGCCTCCGGCCAGCAAAACACAACTTGTAGTATTTAAATTCTCGTCACAAATACAGTTCGTACTACGATTGGATCACGGATTTGAATCTAACACGGAGCTTTGCCATCGCCATGACCATCCCCAGCAATGACTTGCCAGACATGCAGATCGACACCTCCCTCACCTCGCCAAAAGGCTCGGCCGCCGCGCAGCGCGCCCTGGACTATTACTTGAAACCAGCTGTGTCCGAAGCGGTGGAAGAGGAGCGTTTTTTTGATGTGAACCGCAATGTCAGCTGCGAGGAAGCACTGGTGCGCGCTTCAGACCTGTTGCGCTGCGCCGCCGCCACGGCGTACGAGTCGGCGAACAATCTGCAGGGCGTGCACCGGGACCTGGCGTTTTCGACGGTGCATATGATCGATATGGCCAAGGCGTTGCTGGACCGATCCCTCGACGGGGATCATCACGCATAAGGCAGGCAGGTATATTTCGCGGGGCGCGGGAAAGAATTTTCCAATCGCGCAGATAAAATCATTTGACTTGCAAACGAGAATGATTATTATTGCATGCAGCTGGTCGCGAGATCAGTCGATTGTCCAAGTGACCTTAGGTCGGTCTCCTGGACTATCTCCTCATCAGGCTAATCACGGTTTTTGACCCGGCTTTTTGCCGGGTCTTTTTTTTGCCAGTTATTCTGGCTTTACCTTCAGGCTAATGAAGTCTTTGGGTGCTGCAAATTCGATGGCGCGGATAATATCAAAAGAATATCTGTTGGCAAGAGAAGCCCGGCAACATTGGGCCAAACTAATGGAAAATAGCACTTGAGAATCAATCGCACAGTCTCTAAGCTGCGACGGCGTCAAGGAGGACGCCCCCCTTTTACCCCCGCAATTTCCCCCAGTTTTTCCCTTCCCAGCGTGTAAAGTATCAGCCATAAAAAATCATATTCAGGAATCGATTATGACCGTGGCTAGATCTTCTTTCGACATCAGCGCCAACTTCGACAGCGGCAACATTGAAGTGCTGGACATCAGCAATCCGTTGCAAGCCCTGCTGGCCATCAAGCCAGACACCCGCAGCCAGCATTTTCAGTGGTTTCACTTCAAGGCCAGCGGTTTGCACGTCGGACAGGAACACTGGTTTCGTCTGAACAATGCCAGCAAATCCTCGTACAACAAAGCCTGGGACGGCTATCAGGCAGTGGCGTCCTACGACCACGTCAACTGGTTCCGGGTGCCGACCATCTTCGAAGGCGACTGCCTGCGTTTCAGCCTCGAAGCCACGGCCACCCACGCCTGGTTTGCCTACTTCGAACCCTACAGCCGTGGCCGCCATGACTGGTTGATCGAACAGGCGCTGACCAAGGCCGGCACTGAACTGCTGGCCACCGGCAAGAGTGTCGAAGGTCGTGACATTCAGTTGCTGCGCAAAGGCACCGGCGCCGAAGGCCGGCGCAAGGTCTGGATGATTGCCCAGCAACACCCCGGCGAACACATGGCCGAGTGGTTCATGGAAGGTGTGATCGAACGCCTGGAAAGGCACGACGATCCAGTGCTGAACAAACTGCTGGCCAGCGCCGACCTGTACCTGGTGCCGAACATGAACCCGGACGGTGCCTTTCACGGTCACCTGCGCACCAACGCCATGGGCCAGGACCTCAACCGCGCCTGGCAGAGCGCCAGCCAGGAGATCAGTCCGGAAGTGCTGTTCGCTCAGCAACAGATGGAAAAGTACGGCGTCGACCTGTTCCTCGACATCCATGGCGATGAAGAAATCCCCTACGTGTTCACTGCCGGTTGCGAAGGCAACCCAGGCTACACGCCGCGGATCGAAAAACTCGAAGAGCATTTCCGCAGTCATCTGAAACACCTGACCAAGGACTTCCAGACCAAGCACGGCTACACCCGCGACGAGCCGGGCAAAGCCAACATGACCCTGGCGTGCAACAGCGTCGGTCAGAAATTCGACTGCCTGTCGTTGACCCTGGAGATGCCGTTCAAGGACAACAACGACAAACCGGATCCGTTGACTGGCTGGTCCGGTAAGCGTTCGAAGCAACTGGGCAAGGATGTGCTGACGACCGTGGCGGACATGGTCGATACCTTGCGCTGACCCTCCACAATGGCTGCATGCCAGGCATGCAGCCACGCCTCATTCGGCCGCCACTCGCACACAATCCTCCGGTCCCAGCAATCGCCCATCCTCGGCGCGCAATTCCAATGGCCGCACCGGTCGACCGTTGTCGCGGTCAACCACCCGAGAGTGCGCCTCCCCGTCCTCATAAAAAAACGCCTCGCCCCACTGCCGCAAGCCGATGATCAACGGGAACAGGCCTTTGCCCTTCTCCGTCAGCACGTATTCCTGATACGCGCTGCCATCCGACGCCGGCACCAGATCGAAAATCCCGTGGCTCACCAACGTGCGCAATCGTGCCGAGAGAATGTTCTTCGCCATGCCCAGATTGCGCTGGAACTCACCGAACCGGCGAATGCCGTCGAACGCATCGCGCACGATCAGCAACGACCACCAATCGCCGATGGCATCCAGTGAACGGGCCACCGGGCATTCGGCGCTCTCCATGCTTGTACGCTTGGCCATGCCTGCGCTCTCGAAAACAAATGTGGTTGCAATATAAAACCGGCTTGCTTACCGTACAACTGGTTTTATTTAGAAACCACTTTTGGAGCCCGGCATGAAGCCCACTCACACAACACTCAGCAGCGGCGTCGTGTTGCTGTTCGCCGTCGCCTGCGGACTGGCCGTCGGCAACGTGTACTACGCGCAACCCTTGCTCGATGCGATGGCCGAGGCGTTTGCCATGGACCCCGCCACCATCGGCATCGTCGTCACGCTCACCCAGATCGGTTACGGCGTCGGATTGTTGTTGCTGGTGCCGCTCGGCGATCTGCTGAACCGACGACGCCTGATCGTCACGCAAACCCTGTTGTCGGCGCTGGCGTTGTTGATGATCGCGTTAGCCTCGAACAGCACCTGGCTGTTGCTCGGGATGACGTTGACCGGGTTGTTGGCGGTGGTCACCCAAGTGTTGGTGGCCTACGCCGCGACATTGGCCATCCCGGCGCAGCGCGGGCGTGTGGTCGGCGTGGTCACCAGCGGCATCGTCGTCGGCATTTTGTTGGCTCGGACGGTGGCAGGCGGCATGGCCGACCTGGCCGGCTGGCGCTCGATTTATCTGTTGTCGGCGGGGTTGACCCTGGTGATGGCGTTGCTGCTGTTACGTGTGCTGCCCAAACACGAGGACACGCAACCGGCCAGTTCCTATGGCGCATTGCTCGGCTCGGTGTTCAGGTTGTTCACGGAAGAACCGGTGTTGCGTCAACGGGCGGTGCTCGCATTACTGACCTTCGCCAGTGCCATGGTGCTGTGGACGCCCATGGTGTTGCCGCTGAGTGCCCCGCCGCTGTCGTTGTCCCACACACAAATCGGCTTGTTCGGACTGGCTGGCGCCGCCGGAGCACTGGCCGCCGCGCGTGCCGGGCATTTGGCTGATCGTGGTTTAGGTCAGTGGGTCAGCGGTTTGTCATTGTTGTTGATGCTGGCCTCCTGGCTGCCGATCGCGCTGACTCAATCCTCTTTGTGGGCCTTGTTACTGGGGGTGATCACCCTGGATCTGGGTTTGCAGGCCGTGCACGTGACCAGCCAAAGCATGATCTACAGCGTGCGCCCCGAAGCGCAAAGCCGCCTCACTGCGGGGTACATGCTGTTTTATTCAATTGGCAGCGCGCTGGGGTCGATCGGCTCGACGGCGATGTACGCCTGGGCCGGGTGGCTCGGGGTATGCCTGTTGGGTGCGGGGATCAACGCCGTGGCATTGGGTTACTGGTGGCTGACGCTGAAAAGTGGCGCATCCGCCCGATGCGCCACGCAAGCCGGTTAACCGCGGTCCTTGTTGCCCCGCAGCATGCTGTCGAGCACCTCATCACGCCGTACCCAACCGTGAAACAACGCCGCCGCCAGATGCAGCAGCACGGTCAGAAACAGCAGGTACGCCAGATACCCGTGCGCCTTGCGCAGGAACGCAAACACCTGCGCATTCGCCGGCACAATCGACGGCAACTGCAACGAACTGCTGAGCATCACCGGGTCGCCCGCCGCCGAAATCATCGCCCAGCCGAGCAGCGGCAGGATCAACATCAAGGCATACAACAAGACATGCGAAGCCTTGGCCGCCAGCGCTTGCCAGCCCGGCAGGTCTGCCGGCAAAGGAGGTTGCCGGGTGGAAAAGCGCACAGCGAGGCGCACGATCACCAGCAACAGAATGGCGATGCCCAGTGGTTTGTGCAGATGGATCAGCCACTCGTGCCGCTCAGAGACGGAAGCGACCATGCCCGCGCCGATAAACAGCATGGCAATGATCATCAGCGCCATCAGCCAGTGCAGCAGCCGCGCCAGCGGCGCGAAGTGGTTCGGTTGGTTGCTCATTGTTGAGCCTCCTGTTTGGCGGCGGGCAACTGGCTGACTTCACTGGTGCGGCGCAAGTAGGAACTGGCGTAACCGGCGGAGCGCGCGGCGAGCAACGGGTCGTCGGAACCTTCGATACCGGCGGGCAAGACCAGCGGGTCGTAGTTGATGTCCCGGCATTCGCCATTGAGCTGCGGCTGGGTGCTTTCGAGCACCAGCGTGCCGGCGTTCACCACTTTGCGACCGTCGGGCCAGGCCTTGCTGGCGTCGTTGACCGGATCACCGGGGTTGGCCAGCGTGATGTTCAACTGCCAACGCAACGGCCCCAAGGCAATCCGTTGAAGCAGGTCTTTCTCGAGGAAATCGCCACCCTCCGGCGCCGTGGCACCTGCCGCGTCCTGCACCAACGGCACCATGCTCCAGCGCACCGCTTGCTTTTGCCCGGCGGCGTTGACCAGGTAAAACGCATTGACGCTGTTATAGGTTTCCGTCACGTAACTGGCGGACGGCTTGGCGGTTTTGATCCAGGCCAGGAACGGTCCGGCCTCCGGGTGCGCACCAAAGAACGCCGGCACCGCTGCCGGGTTCGGTTTGCCGGTGGCCGGGTCCGGCGACTGGGCCTGCTGCAATTGATAGAACGCTTCGGGTGTGCCCACCGGGAACACCGGCATGCTGTTCATCCCGGTGCGCCACTGTTGGCCGTTGGCCTGGGTGAAGCGCAGCGCCAGGCTGCGGATCGGCACGGCGCTGTCCGGCGCATATGGGTTGCCGGCCGGCAAGGCAAAACGCCCGACCACCGGGGTCCGCGCCTCGTTGAACACCTGAGCGCTGGAATAGCTGCGCGCCTCGCCACTGCTTTCGAAATGCCCGATCACGCACACGCCTTTGGAGTGATTGCGCCGGAAGCCCGGGTGCACGCCGTTGTTGGTTTCCAGCACGTTGATCAGCTTTTTCGGGGTCAGTCGCTGTGGGTCAAAGGTGCCGTTGACGTAGGCAAATGCCCCGGCCACTGCAGCGACCACCACGGCAATACCGGCCAGACGCAACGTCAGGCTCGCGGCACTCAAGGGGGGCCGGGTGGGCGGTGATGAGCGATCTACCATGAAAGACTCCAGGGCCATCGGCCACAAGTGAGAAGGATCAAGCAGACGAACCCCGCGAACGTTTATTCCATCGTGCGGTATTTATTTTTTCAGGCGTGGAATAACCTTCAGTGCCGGGCGTCTCTCTAGTCCACAGCGTAGTGACTAGCCAGAACTTCATGAACGAGATCGACGAACAACTCAGAGAAATCATTCCCGGATTGCGCCGGTTTGCCGTGTCGTTGACGCGCAACCCCAGCAGCGCCGACGATCTGGTGCAGTCGTGTCTGGAGCGGGCGCTGTCGAGTTGGGGCGACAAACGCCCCGAAGGCGACTTGCGCGCCTGGCTGTTTTCGATTCTGTATCGGCAATTTCTCGACGCGCACCGGCGCTCCCGGCGTTATGCGCGGATGCTCGAATTCTTTACCGGACGGGACGATACCCAACCGTCGGTGGAGCGCACCGTGATCGCCCAATCGACCCTGCAAGCCTTCGATCAGCTCGGCACCGAACAGCGTGCGCTGCTGCTCTGGGTGTCGGTCGAAGGCCTGAGCTACAAGGAAGTCGCCGAGATTCTCGACGTCCCCGTCGGCACCGTCATGTCGCGCCTGTCCCGCGCCCGCCAGGCCCTGCGCCAACTCAGCGACGGCGAAATCACCCGCCCTTCCCTGCGGAGACTCAAATGATCAGCATGCCCCCGAGCGAGCGTGACCTGCACGCGTATGTGGACCATCAGCTCAATGATGACGACCGACGTCTGGTAGAGACTTTTCTGGCCGGCAACGTGGAAATATCCGCACAGGTTCGCGCCTGGCAGCAGGACGCCCAGCAACTGCGCGCGGCCCTGAGCGGTGCGTTGCAGCAACCCGCCAACCCGGCCCTCGACCCGGCACTGATTCGCCAACGCCTCAAACGCCAATCACGCCGCCATCTGGCCAGCGCCGCGGTGTTGCTGATTGCCGTGAGCATCGGCGGCTTCAGCGGTTGGAAGGCGCGGGAGATGACCCTCCTCAGCGCGGCGGCGCCGATGGCCGACGCGATGCAGGCTTATCGGCTGTTTGCCCAGCAAGGCATGCTGCCGGCCGATTACAAGGTCAGCGATGAAGGCGATATGCAGGGCTGGCTCGACCGCTATTTCACGCAGGCCCATCGCTTGCCGGACCTTTCCGGCGCGGGGTTCAAACCGGTCAGCGGGCGCTTGCTCAGCACCGAGCAAGGGCCGGCGGCGATGGTGGTTTATGAGGATCGCAGCGGGCACAAAGTCAGCTTCTACGTGCGCCCGCCGGGACCGAAAAACTTTCTGCTGCCGAGGGGTAGTCGCAGTGACGGCGGGTTGCAGGCTGAGTACTGGTCCGGCAGCGGCTACAACTACGCGATGGTCAGCCCGAGCGATACGCCGACGGCGCAGATGCTCAAGCAGACCGTGCAGTTCTGACCACCCCTTGTAGGAGCCGGCTTGCCGGCGATAGCGGTGCATCAGTCGATAT